>JAQWSL010000012.1 GCA_029243225.1 Flavobacteriales bacterium | reverse complement strand
ACCCTATTGTGAATTCAGCAAAATCGGGTTTGAACTTTTTTTCTGCATGAAAATGATATAGCGCAGATTTATCTACTATTCTAGATCCACCTTCTAAAAATGAGCCTTTAGAAGTAATTACATTCAGCATGGAGTCAAAACGTGCAGTTCCTGGCTCGAAGAAATCAATGTAATCTGATTGGCCTCCATCAAAAGAATTGGCATAATTTTCGGCTTGATCATGCCAGCCTGCGATTAAATCATTATTAGCAAGAAGAAGAGAATCAATGGGTTCAAAGTCAAATGGAACGCCAATCTGAGGGTCCCACTGAATATTGGGACCTAGCGCCTCTACACTGTCTTCAATGTTATTTGACCAATACTCCCTGTACCGATCGTTCCATTTCCAATCTTCAGCAGCTGCATCTTGCATTAAAAATGAAGTAAGTACAGCATCGTAGGAATTACCAGCATCTTCATGAGTAGCATAGGCCCGAATAAAAAAATCGCCTTCTTTTTTAATCTCTATCCTGTTTTGGAAAAAGAGAATATCTCTTAAGCTAAAACGATTGTCTCCTTGATAAACGGTTGTTCCAGTTCCAAAATTAGAAGAGGCAATTAGCTCTATGTCTTCATTTACCATGTAGTGAAGAGCAAGAGCTGTTTTTAAATTTTTAGTGTCGTAATCTACAATATCTTCTTCCCAATAACCTGTTCTATGCCACCTTCCTAATCCTGGTGATGATATTCTTCCGCCTGGGTCAGTAGCGTTGTTAATATTAGGAGATAAATTTTCATCGCCATAACGATTTATGGCATCGTATCCTCCAGGATTATTTTCATCTGTATCTAAATTAGCAACCGCATTGGAATTATTTGCAACCCAATCATCAGCACTCATGTAGAAAAAATTAAACTTATATGCAAACTTATCCTTACCCTCTTTATTTTTAAATACTTGGGCGTATCTAACCGCATATTCGTTTAGTGCTCTTTCACCAAGCTTTACACTAGCAGAAAAACCTGGAAACAAAAAGGGACTTTTAGTGTTCATGCTTATAACCCCATTAAACGCGTTTGGGCCATAAAAAGCAGAACTTGCTCCAGAAACAATCTCTACTTTCATTAAATCTAATTCAGATGCTCCAAGAAAATTACCCAAAGCAAAATTTAAGCCAGGTGAAGCATTGTCTACACCATCAATTATCTGCAGTGATCTCACAGGAGAAGTGCTGTTAAACCCTCTTGTATTCACCACTCTAAACCCTAAACTTGCAGAAGTTAAATCTACCCCTTTTAAATGACTTAATCCTTCGTAAAAATTGGTAGCGGGAGTTTCTTTAATACCATTTATTGTCATTGTTTCCACAGTTAGAGGTGCTTCTTTTGTTTTTTCACTTATTCTACTTACCACTTCAACCATTTCAAGCTCTTGCGCAACACTAGAAAGCGAAATTTTAATTTTTTCTGAAAAAGAATTCACAATAAATTCTTTGTTGGAATAGCCCACATAAGAAATTTCAAGTGTAAAGGGTGGTTTTTGAGATGTGATTATTTTAAATTCACCATTTATGTCTGTAATTCCTCCACTAGAAGTACCTTTTATTTTTACTGTTGCTCCTATTAAATCTTCAGCTGTTTTAACATCTGTAATTTTCCCTTTAACTTCAGACTGACAATTAATTACAAAGGGTATTAAAAAAAGTAAAGTAAAAGAAAAGGACTTAAGAAGGGTATTAAAAAAAACAGTTGGAAACATGAATTTTATTATTGATGCAATCAAATATAATAATTAGAAAAGATATTTAATAAATGAAAAAGGAAATTCAATTAACTAATTCCTTTAGGAATGGAGCTGATGAGTTTCTTAGTATACTCTTTTTTAGGGTTGAAATAAATATCATCCGCTAAGCCTTGTTCCACGATTTTCCCTTCATTCATGACTATTATTCGATCGCTCATGTACTTTACTACGGATAAATCATGAGAGATAAATAAGTAAGTTAATCCAAATTGTTCTCTAAGTTTATTTAACAAGTTAAGAACTTCTGCCTGAACAGAAACATCAAGAGCTGAAACTGATTCATCACAAAGAATAAATTTTGGCCTCAATGCAAGTGCTCGAGCTATGCAAATTCTTTGTCGTTGACCTCCAGAAAATTCGTGAGGATATTTATTAAAACTATCTTTTGGTATCCCCACTTTTTTTAAAAGCTGAATAACCTCCTGTTTTCGTTGAAAGTCATTTTCACATATGTTATGTACTTTCATTGGCTCCGTAATTGCTTTGCCAATTTTTATCTTTGGATTAAGTGAACTGTAAGGATCTTGAAAAATAATTTGTATATCCTTTCTTAGCGGCCTCATTTGTTTTGCGCTAAATTTTGAAATATCCTTATCGTTAAAAATTATTTCCCCACTAGAAGAATCTATTAGTTTTAATAAGGTTTTACCAAGAGTTGTTTTTCCACATCCAGATTCCCCAACTAAACCCAATGTTTCGCCTGGATATATTTTAAAAGAAACGTCATCTACTGCTTTAATAAAATGATTTGCCTTGTTTTTAAGCGGATAGTACTTTTTTAAGTTTTTTACTTCAATGAGTGGATTTTGACTATAAATAATGCTGTTTCTAAAGTCTACTTCTGATGAGTCAATTTTTAAATCTTGTAACACATCTTTAATACTTTTAACAACATCTCCCACAAAGCCTTCTTCATCTACACCTATGAAATGCTTCCTGGTTGGAAGCTCTTTAAGCTTAATGTCTATAGGCGGCTTACAAGCAAGCAGACCAATTGTGTAAGGATGTTTAGGCGAGTTATATATATTTCTTACCTCGCCCTTTTCTACTATTTCACCTTTGTACATTACTATAATTTCATCAGCAAATTCAGAGATTAGTGTTAAATCATGAGAAATAAATATTATTCCCATTCTATATTCTTGTTGCAACTCTTTAAGCAAATTAATAATTGCTTTTTGAACTGTAACATCAAGAGAAGTTGTTGGTTCATCAGCGATTAAAATAGATGGATTACATGAAAGAGCCATGGCAATAATTACTCTTTGTTTTTGTCCTCCAGAAATTTCGTGAGGATAGGAAGAAAAAATATCATATGGTCTTGTAAGTTTAACTTTTTTAAAAAGCTGAATGGCTCTAGTTTTAGCTTCTTTTTCTCTTTTTGAAAAATGTTTTTTCCTGAAAAATGGAATCATTCTAAGTGATAAAACATTTAAAAAAGGAGAGGTCAAGTTTAAAAACAATAACAATAGCCACTCAGTGAATAGTTGAAATTTGGTTTGAGATGTTAAATCTTTTTGATGAAGTAATATAGCTTCAACTACCTGTTTTCCACATTTCATCACTGGGTTCATTGCGGTCATAGGCTCTTGAAAAACCATGGCAATTTCATTCCCCCTAAAAGATTGCATTTCTTTTTCAGAAAGCAAGTTAAAGTCTGTAATATTTGATTTTCGATGAAAAAGTATTTCCCCTGACGAACTTGCATTAGGGAGGCTATCAGAAAGTTTCATTGCTGATAATGCTGTAATGGATTTACCTGAGCCTGACTCCCCAACTAGGCCAATTGTTTTCCCCTTGTAAAGTTCAAAAGACACATTTTTCACTACATCTTTTTGACTGCCATTTAGTATAAACTTAGTTGTCAGGTTTTTTATTTCTAATAAGAGATTGCTGTCCATTTAAGCTTAAAAAGAAGTAAGTATTTTTTTTAATTACAGGTACAAGGTAATTACATTTTGTTAATACTAAATTTCTTATTCTTAAGTTTTAACATTGTCGAAGAAAAAAAAACTATTTTTGAAATAAAAAACATGTTAAAAGCAAAAATTGAAAAAGCTCTAAATAAACAGGTTGAATTGGAGGCATCTTCCTCTCAATTCTACTTGTCTATGGCTTCGTGGACAGAGTCCCAAGGGTTAACTGGCACATCAACATTTCTTTATCATCACAGCGAAGAGGAAAGAGGACACATGTTAAAGCTAGTTAAATTCATTAACGAAAGGGGGGGGAAACCTATTATACCGGCACTAGTAAAACCACCAGAAACTTTCAACTCAATTAAAAGCGTATTTGAGTCTCTGCTCGAGCATGAATTAAATGTTACAGATAGTATCAATAATGTTGTTGATTTATGTTTATCTGAGAAAGATTACACAACTCATAATTTCATGCAATGGTATGTTTCTGAGCAATTAGAAGAAGAAGCATTAGCTAGAACAATCCTAGACAAATTAAAAATGATTGGGAATGATAAAGGAGGTTTATATATGTTTGATAGAGATTTAGAGTTGTTGGTTCAACAAATGCCAAATGATGCCCAAAAATAAAGTTTGGCATTTAATTTGATTTATTTTAATCAAGTTCTTTTTATTTTATGTTTAGAATTTTAATAATAAGTTTTTTCTTTTTATCATTTATTGGCATGAATGAGGTTCATGGACAATACAGAGACCCTTTTGCCTCAAAATCTTCAAGAAAAAGAATTAAACCCAACAACAAGAAAGGCCTTTTTACCAATCAAAAAAGAAGCAATAAAAAGTTGAAAAAAGGTAGAGACCCTTTTTCTTCTGTTCCTAAAGAAAAGGGAGTCATTGGAATTTTTGATGATCCATTTAAGTCTAGAGGAAAAACCAAATACAAACCTACTGGAGTTGACAAGAAATCTTTCAGTAAAAAAGAAAGAAGAAAAGCATATTATAAAAAGTACAATGTAAATAACATTAAAACCAAACAAGCACAAAAAAGTCATAATAATTACATTAGGATAAGATATAAATAGTTAAAATCCTTAATTATTGTAATTTAGTTGAGCCAATTTTTTAGAACAAATATTTAGCAAAAGTGAGTAACCTTTTTAGTAATAATTTAGTAAAAGTTCTTACGGTTTTAAAACTATTAGTTTTATTATCCTTAATGTCTTTTAATGCAACAGGGCAAACTGTGCAAACATCTGATGCTAAAAAATCTGTTGCTAGACAAAAAGGGTTATATATCTATCAGTTTTTAAAAAATGTTGAATGGCCAAAAGATTTGCTTTCAGGAGATTTAGTTGTTGGTGTTTATGGGGATGAAAATGTTTTTCAGCAATTGTCAAACGCATGTGCCGGAAAGTTTATTGGAAGTCATAAGCTTAAAGTTATTCGTTACATTTCAAATACAGAAATAAATGACGAATGTCATTTTCTATATGTAGCGGAGAATAAAAGCTCTCAAGTTAGCGCAATTGCTAAAAAAAACAGTAGAAACACTTTAATTATTGGAAACAAAGTTGGTTTGCTTTCTTCAGGTGCAATTATTAACTTTATAGTGAAAGATAAAAGGTTGGCTTTTGAGATAAATAAAACCAATGCAACAAAAGCAAATTTGACTTTTAGCGAACTTTTGAGTAAGTTGGCTGTTAATGTAATATGAAAATAGCACATCACATATCATATTTTTTGAGTTTATTACTCGCTATTCCAGTAATGGGACAACAGTTTTGTTTGTACGAATCTAAAGCACTTGATGCTTACCAATCTCAAGACTATATTTCTGCTAAAAACTATATTGATAGTGCTTTAATTATTTGTAAGGAGAAAAGAGCGAGTGCATATACATGGCATGTTAAAGGGTTTATTGAAAAGCAGCTGTTTCAAAAAACACAATATGAAGGCGATGATTCTAAAAACAGAATGGAATCGATAGAAGCATTTTTAAAATCACTTGAATTAGATACAGCCACTTTCGAATTACAAAATGCAAATAGAAAAGCATTAGCCTTTCTTGGGTCTACATACAACAATGATGCTGCAAGATTTATGGATACCATAAATTACAAAAAAGCAATTATTTGTTATAAAAAATACAAGCAGGTTTATAAAGTCGCCAAACCAGATTTTAATTTCACTCAAAAAGAATTAGAATACAATAATTCTTTGGCACATATTTTATTCTCTATTTACGATAATAACACAAAGCTTAATTCAAGCTTTCTTGATGAATCTTTTAAATATTATTTAGAATCTTTAAAGATTGATAGTATGAATTATAGTGCAAACTATAATCTTGGAATAACATATCATAATCTTGGTGTTTCATACATTGAAAATATGGATGATGAAATTAGTTTTGAATCTTTAATTTCTAGTCAAGAAAAAGCAGTTAAATATTTTGTTAAAGCATTGCCATATTTAAAAAGAGCTTATCTATTGCAACCAACTGTTGAAAATAATTTAACAGCTTTAGCTGCCGTATATATTAGTCTTCATGATTACGAATCTTCAAGTTTATATCTTGATGAATTAAATGTTCTAAAAGGAAAAGACGAAATTAATAACGGTACCGACATTGAAAACAGGTACTAGCTTAAAGTTTTTTCAAAAAAATAACTATGCGATTTACAGTAGGTAAAAAAATAGGTCTGGGCTTTGGAATCGTTTTAGTTTTACTTTTAACAGTATTTGTTATAACACTTTACGTTCTTAAAAATGCTGAATCTACTTTAAAAAAGAGTATTGATACAAATGATCAATTCTTAAAAGTTGGTCAGCCGTCTGTTTTCCAGCTTAATAATTTAAAGAAAGATCTTACTAATACACACATGTTTATTCAGCAATGGCTGGAGGTTGAGGCTACTAATGATGCTAGTCAAAAGCAAAAAGCCAATGAATTAATGGACAGTATTGTCCCTGCAGACACTATTAAAATCAATGAATTGTCCATTCGATGGTCTGAGTTAAACAATAACCTCATCTTGTATTCAGAGATTAAAAACGACATTTCTAAACTTTTTGGGGACTATAACGACAATGTTAGAACACAGTTAAATGATGGATTTAAAAGCTATAAAAATTGGGATTATTTCATGCTCAAAACACTTTTTGAAATGGAAACAGAACCAAAGTATAATAGCTTAATGGTTAAAATGGACACTTTAATTTCCAACAAGAATTTAGAAGCCAATCAACAACAATTACAGAGTAATACTGCATTTAAGGGAACGAACACTAATTTCAAAAGACTCTCTGTTGGAGTTTTGATTGCTGGAATAGCCCTTGTTTTGGGAACAATTATAATTGCCCTTTTCACAACATTAAGCATTACAAGACCTGTTCAACAATTAAAGAAAATTCTTGTTGACTTAGGTAGAGGTGTCTTCCCTAAAAAGCAAATCAACCCAAGTAATGATGAAATTGGAGAAATGTCAGTTGCAATGAATTCATTGGTTGAGGGATTACAGAAAACAACAAGCTTTGCTCACGAAGTAGGGCAAAGTAATTTTAACTTCCCATATAAGCCATTGAGTGATGATGATGATTTAGGTCATGCTCTTTTAAAGATGAAAGATGAGTTAGCTGAAACAGAACGAATTTTAGAGCAGAAAGTGAAAGAACGAACTCAAGAAGTTGTTAAGCAGAAAGATGAAATTGATAATCAAAAATCAAAATTAGAAGAATTATACAAAGATGTTACTGATAGTATTAGATATGCAAAAAGGCTACAAGATTCTATTTTACCCCCTAAAAGATACATTCAGAACTTGTTTCCTTCCTCTTTTGTGTTGTTTAAGCCAAAAGATATTGTTTCTGGAGATTTCTATTGGATGAATAAGATAGGAAGCAAACATATTTTTGCAGCTGTTGATTGTACAGGACATGGTGTTCCTGGAGCATTTATGAGTTTAGTCGGAGCTAATGGGTTAAACGCTGCGGTAAAGGAGCATCGATTACAAAGCCCAGGAAAAATCTTAGATGATTTAAATAATTATGCTAGCGAATCCTTATATAAACAAGGAGATGAAAATGCCATAAGAGATGGTATGGATATTGCCATATGCAGTATAGATTATAAAAAAATGCTTTTAGAATATGCGGGGGCTTATAATCCACTATACATTGTGAGAGACAATGAAATCGTTATTACTAAAGGTGATAAATTTGCCATAGGGTCATTTAATCCATATACTAAAAGTTTTGCAACCCATAAAATTCCATTATTAGCTGGTGATATTGTTTATGTTTTTTCTGATGGATATGCCGATCAATTTGGAGGATTAAAGGGTAAAAAATACATGTATAAACAATTTAGAGAGACTTTGCTTTCAATAAAAGACCTTCCCATGGAGGAGCAAAGACTAGCTCTTGATAACAAAATTGAAACATGGAAAGGATCTTACGAACAAGTCGATGATATTTTAATAATAGGTGTTCAAATAAACTAACCTTATGTTCTAGATGAATTATAGTTTTTTACATAGAACTTCTATATTATTTTTCTGTCAAATTCTTTTTATTAATTTTTTAATTTCTCAACAAGTTGAAATTCGATTTAATCAGCTTTCTATTAATGATGGATTGTCTCAAAGTACTGTATACTCTATAGTTCAGGATGATGATGGGTTTATATGGATAGGAACACAAGATGGCTTAAATGAATTTGATGGGTACAATGTAAAGCAATACAAACATCAAATTAAAAACAAGAAATCATTATCAGATTCATACATAAATCACATATGCAAAGGAGACGATGGAAACCTGTGGGTTGGAACACAAAGAGGTCTAAATCATTATAATCGATCAACAAAAGAGTTTAATCACATTAAACTAAACGGAGGACTCGATAAAATCAATGTTGTTAAAATTATAAGGGATAACAAAAAAAGGCTATGGATTGGAACACTTAAATATGGCTTAATATGTTATGATCCAGCAGATAGTACGCATCAAATTTTCAATAAATTTAACGGTTTGCCATCCAATAAAATTGCTGATTTATTATTAAATGACGAGTCTTTAATTGTAGCCACATCAAACACGGGCCTCTCAGAATTAAGTTTTATTGATAATAGTATAGAGTTCAAGTCAAGTTGGAATAATAAGTTGAATAATTTAGGAATAAATTGTTTGTTCCGAAAAAACTCGAAAGCTTTTTATGTTGGAACAAATAGTGGGGTAAACCTGATTGATCAAAATGAAGTTTCAAATCTTTCAAAACAGTTGAATGAGTATCAAATAATGTCTATTTATGTTGATTCAACTTCAGAACTATGGTTAGGTACGTATAATAATGGTTTAGTTAATTGTGACTTAGCAAATGCACAACTTATTGTAACTCAATATGAGAGCAACGATTACAATTTAAAGTCGCTTAGTAATAATTTAATTCACGACATTTTTAAAGACGCTACAGGAACTCTGTGGGTGGGTACTCAAGATGGAATGTCTTATTTTGACCCTCTAAAACAGTCTTTTGCTAACTATTCTTCTTTTCTATCAGCTGAAAAAAATGTTATTGATAAAAATGCCTGGGGTATTTTTGAACAAGGGGATTCTGTTTTGTGGATTGGCAATAGAAAAGGCATAACAAGGATAAATAAACAATCAGGAAATTATTTTAACTATCCTTATTTATCAGAGAATTTAAATAATCCAAACGGTCACGATGTTTACGATGTAATTATTGATGCTGAAAATAGAATATGGGCTGCTACTAACGGAGGTTTATATCAAGTTCTTCCGTATAATAATTATAAATCGGCAAGATTTAAAAAAGTTCGATTTAGAGACCCTGTTTCTAAAAAAGATGATGATGTTGCTTATGATTTACAAATACATAAGAATCAATTATGGATAGGATGTAAAGAGGGGTTAGCAGTATTAAATTTAGAAACATTAAATCCAACATTTATTAATCATGTTTCTAATGAATTTAATAGTTTGCCTCAAGGAGGTTGCAGAAGAATATATTCAGATTCAAAAGGTAATATCTGGGTTGGTCTTGAAGGTGCAGGCGTAACAAAATTAGAAGTAGATTCTTCAGACATTAATAATTTAGCATTTAATTTCACGAATTATGATACAAGAAATGGTCTAAGCCATAACACTGTGCTTTCTATTTTAGAAGGGGATGATGAAATTATTTGGATAGGAACATTTGGCGGAGGACTTAATAAGTTGGACACTTCTAATGATTTATTTACCTATTACACGGATGAAAACGGTTTATCTAATAATTCAATTTATGGAATCCTTGAAGGACAGTCTGGTGAACTTTGGATAAGCACAAATACAGGACTTTCATGTTTTAACATTCAAAATGAAACTTTTAAAATTTTCACAGAAAGTGATGGTTTATTATACAATGAATTAAATAACGGGTCTTTTCATAAAGGAAAGAGTGGAAGGCTTTATTTTGGTGGCAGTAAAGGTGTGAATTCTTTTCTCCCTAATGAGATTAGGCAAAATACAATTCCACCTAAAATAGTCTTAGATAAAATTGATTTTTTAAATAATAATTCAAAGGAAGTTATTCCTAAGTATTCAAATGCATTATTAGTAGATACTCTTATATTAAACTATAATCAGAACAGTATTATATTCCATTTTGTTGGGTTGCATTATACTTTTTCAAAAGGAAATAAATATAAAATTCATTTAGAAGGCCTGTACGATGAACCAAGAGAAGTTGGAGAATTAACACAACAGAGTTATTCAAATATTCCAACAGGGACCTACACATTTAAAGTTTGGGCTGCCAATAGTGATGGGATTTGGTCCAAGCCAAAAAGTATTCACATTATAATTAATTCACCATTTTGGAAAAGGTGGAGATTTATAGCTATTGTTGTCGCTGTTTCTATTTTAATTTTTTGGGGAATATATTTCTTAAGAATGAGGGCTATAAAACGTCAAAAAAGAAGATTAGCATTCTTAGTAGAAAGAAGAACTAAAACGGTTACAAAACAGAAAGAGCAAATAGAGAAGCAAAACAGAAAAATCGAACTTGAACGTCAAAAAGCCGAAGAGTTACTATTAAATATTCTGCCTGCAGAAACCGCAGAAGAATTAAAAAACAAAGGAAAGGCTAGGACTCGACAATACAGAATGGTAACTGTGATGTTCACAGACATTAAAGATTTCACTAAGTTTTCAGAAACAATGAAACCAGTTGATTTGGTGAAAAGTTTAGATACGCTCTTTATAAAGTTTGATAAAATCATTGAGAAGCATCAAATAGAAAAAATTAAGACAATGGGGGATGCTTATATGGCTGCCGGAGGAGTCCCTCTTAGAGATAAAGAAAACCCTATTAATTGTGTTTTAGCTGCTTTAGAAATACAGCAATACATGAACAGGTTAAAGGAAGAGGCACTAGCAAAAGGAGAATCTTTTTGGGAGCTAAGAATAGGAATTCATACAGGAGATGTAATTGCTGGTGTTATTGGTTCTAAACGTATTGCTTATGACATTTGGGGCAATACAGTGAACATTGCTCAACGAATGGAGACTAGTGGAGAGGTTAGCAGGGTTAATGTTTCTGAAACTACTTATGAGTATATATCACCCTTTTTTGAATGCTCAAGTAGGGGGAAAATACCGACAAAAAATACTGGAGAAATTTCCATGTTTTATGTTGATAGAATAAAAAAACATCTTTCAAGTGATGAAAATGGTTTTGTTCCAAATAAAAAGTTCAACGATTATGTTAATCTTCACATATATAGTAGCATAAATTATAAAAAAGCGGAACGTCACATAATGAGAATTCTTAGAGATAGATTACCTCCAAATTTACACTATCACGGTATTCACCATACGTTAGATGTTGTTGACGCTGTTGAAAGAATTGCTATTATAGAAGGGGTTTTAGATGAAGATATTTTTGTGTTAAAATCTGCTGCTACTTATCATGATGCTGGTTTTGTAGAAAAATATGATGAGAACGAAGTAGTTGGAGCATCTATGGCTGCAGAAATTCTACCAAAGTATGGTTATACAGACGAACAAATCAAACAGGTTTGGGCTCTTATATACGCAACGATAATTCCACATAAGCCAAATAATCATCTTGAAGAAATTATTTGCGATGCAGATTTAGATTATTTAGGTAGGGATGATTTTCATGCTATTTCAGATACTTTAAGAACAGAACTAAGAGATCACGGGAAAATTAAAAGTGATAGATTGTGGGATGAAATTCAGGTGAAATTTTTAACACAGCATAATTATTTCACGAAATCTGCAAAGAAACTCCGTGGGGCAAAAAAGAAAAAACATTTAGAGCAAATCAAGCAGCGCTTAAAAGATAATAAATACAAGGATTAACTTTTACTTGAAGAGTTCATTTTTAATTTTCCAACTGTAACCTTTTATGTTTTTTTTCTTATATATAATGAGGGTCGCTGTTATATTTTTGTTTTATTTTTCCATTTCATATAGTCAAGAAATGGAAGTAATTCATTCTGTAACTCAAAAATTAACTAGGGTTAAACATGGCAGTATGAATATGCCTCAAAATACAATTTCAAGCCATGTTAAAGAATATAATCAGAGAATAGAAGAAAATGAGTGCGACTGGCAAGCGTATCTCATGAGAGCAAAAGCAAACAAATCGTTGTTCAACTTTAGAGCTTCAATTGAAGATACAAAAGTGCTTATAAAACACAATCAGGAGTTAAAAATAGCTTATTGGATACAAGGGGAATCATACGTTAACTTATCGGAGTATGAGAATGCAATTCAAGCTTATAAAAAGGCATTAAAATATTACGATGCACCATACACTATTGCGAGAATAAATTTTTTCATTGGCATGTGTTTTATGCAAATAAATCGGGAAGAGGATGCATGTGTGTATTTTGAAAAGATGGGCCATTACAGATTTCATGATTCTTTTAAGGCAGCAGCAAAATACTGTCAATGAGTAACAATTAATTTATTAAGAATAGGTTAAACTGATTGAATGGAACTATTAATGTAATATTTAAATATAATTTCTTAATTTGAAGATACTATGTCACAATTATTCCATTATTTCAATATAATATTGTTTCTTTTTCTTGTTGATATTTCCCTAAAAGCACAAAATTGTAATTCAAATGAAATTGATTTTCAGTTAATATTAAATCAAGACAACTATCCTTTAGAGACCAGTTGGGAGTTGTTCCAAAATGACAGCTTAATAATTACTGGAGACACCAATAGCATTAATTTATGTTTAGATACTAATCATTGTTATTCTTTTGTTATTCATGACTCTTATGGAGATGGGATTTGTTGTGGATATGGTCTAGGGTCTTATCATCTAATATTAAATGGAGATACAATAAGGTCTGGTGGCGAATTTTTATATGAACAAGAGACTAATTTTAATTGCCCTGCTGGCTTTTATTGCAGTAATGCAATTACTATTAATGAAGGCAGCTATGTTGCTCAGCCAATTGATGCTTGGTATGTTTTTTCTCCAGACTCTACGGGCGTTTATCAAATAAGTACTTGTGGAATGAATTCATGTGACACAAAAATTTGGGTTTATGACACATGTTTGTTCAATATAGATTCTACAAATGCCGGCACTATATTTTACAATGATGATAATGTTAATTGCTTGTTAGAAGCCGAACTAAATGGCATAATGATTATTGGCCAGAATTACTACATTAGGGTAGGTGATAAAAATAATTCTTGTAATGATACTCTTTACTGGGATATACAATATTACTCTCCTATTTATGGATGCTTGGACACCAACTCTTGTAATTACAATCCATTAGCTACAGTTTTAGATACATGCTATGCTTACGGTGATACCATGTGCCCTCAGCCAGATCTATGGCTTTTAGAGCATGAATTGGTCAATAGTTTACAAATTGACACTTTAACCAATATGGATCCCTGTACCATTAATGAGGGATGTTTAAAAGGTTTTGGTGAAAGAGAGATTCTAAGATTTACTACTTGGATTAAAAACATTGGTAATGCTGATTATTATATAGGAACCCCCTCGGCTCAACCTGGTCAATTTGACTACGATAATTGTCATCAACATTTTCATTATGCAGGATATGCCCGCTACGATTTATATGATAATCTAGGAAATCAGCTTCCTCTAGGTTTTAAAAATGGTTTCTGCGTAATGGACTTGGAATGTGCTGATGGAGGAGCTCAAAAATACGGATGTTCTAATATGGGAATTTCTGCAGATTGTGGAGATATTTATTCAGCATCATTAGATTGTCAGTGGATTGATGTTACAGAGCTTGATACTGGTAACTATATATTGGTAACTAAGGTGAATTGGGATAGCGCTCCAGATGCATTGGGTAAATATGAGATTTCATACGATAATAATTTTGCTCAAGCATGTTTTTATTTAGATAGAGATAATTTTGGTAATGTATCTGTGTTGTTGGATACAAATTGTGCGCCTTATATTGATTGCGCAGGAAATCCTTTTGGCAACATTGAGGTTGATTGTAATGGAATTTGTGGTGGTACTGCAATTATGGGAGATCTTAATGCTAATAATGTTGAAGATCAAAATGATGCTGCTCTTTATGTGTCTGAAATTTTAGGAAATAGTTTAGTTCCAAATTCATGTAATGACCTAAATGCAGATGGAAATATTACTGTTTACGATGCTTCCTTAATCAATAGTTGTGTTCTTCATGGTTTGTCTCACGACCATTCTGGAGGTGCAATTCATGACCATTGTTCATTTCCTTTTGGTGTGAAGGATATTTACGACACGGTTTATCTAACTCTTTTAGGAGTTAATTATACAGATCAATATGTAGATGTTGGAATTAAATCCAGTAATGAAGATATTACAGCCTATGAATTTAATGTGAGTGGTTTATCTATCCTAAGTGTAGATAACATGATTGATGTTAATATTTATCCAATTCAACCTAACTTTTCAATTGGGGGTTCAAAAGTAATAGGTATTTCTTATGTGGATTCAGCTATAAATAGGATGAATAGCTATCAGCATTTATGTAGGATTAATTATTTTAATCTTGATGGAAATGATATTTGTATAGATTCTATTATTGATGTAGTGAATATAAATCATCATACCACTACTACCATAATTGAAAACGGTTGTTTAAATGTTGCTTCTAATTTCAATTATTTAAGTAATCCACCTGAATATAAATTAATTCCTAACCCTTCATCAGAATATGTTGACATCTCTTATAATTTATACAATAACGAAGATTTATTGGTGCAAGTTCAAAATTCAGTTGGTGAGATAGTATATTCGAAAACAAGTTATAATGTTAATCAAGGTAGCATAAATCTCGATGTTTCAGATTTCCCATCAGGAATATACATGGTGAGTTTTCAAAGTCTAAATGAAGTTAAAGCTTTAAAATTCATCAAAAATTAATTTATGTAACACATTTCTTTAGCATAAAAAAAGCCCCCAATATCCGTGGAGGCTTCTTGCTCTCGAACCAAGTTCCATATAGGCAATTTTCTACAATCCCCTCAAATACCTACTCAATTATGAGTTTACTACTAAAGCCTTCAATTCTAACAAAATAAATTCCTTTACCCAGTGCTGAAATGTCCATTACATGAGTTTTGTTGGTGATTAGCTCCTGTCTAATCACTTTGCCTTGTATGTCCATTAAAACAAGCTGTGATGGATAGCTTTCAACTTCAATCATCACACGATTTGAAGCAGGGTTGGGGTAAAGAGAAATAATAGTATTAATTTCTGCAATTGTGCTAGGTGTAGTAAAACAACCTGCTGAGTAATTACAATCGGTGTTAAACGATACTCCATCATCAATGTTATAGTCTGCAACAGTCCAATTAGTGGTAGCCCAGGCCGGGTCGTCTACTTCAATACACGTTAAGTCTACATTATATGGAGCAAATAAATCCATGTTTATATTATTTCCATTTTTAACATTAAGACAAGTAAGGTCATTTTGATAACAGGATAAACCAGTCATTGACACGTTATTACTCACATCTAAACTTGTAATTTGATTACCAAAACAATACAAAACAATTAACTCAGGATTATTACTAACATCTAAACTCGTTAAATCATTAATTGCACAAGCTATGTAGTATAGATCTGTACAATTACTTACATCTAAACTGGTTAGATAGTTGTTGTAACAGTCTAGAGTTGTCAAATAAATATTGGCACTTAGATTTAAACTATTTAAGTAATTTATACCACAATACAATGTTTCTAGATTCACGTTGTTGGAGAAATCTATACTAGTCAATAAATTATCACTACAGATGAGGTAATTTAAAAAAGTATTGTTGCTTAAATCTAAACTTGTAAGTTGATTACTTCCACAATTTAACATTGTTAGATATGTATTATTACTAAAATCTATACTGGTTAATAAATTTTGAGAACAAGCAATCGTCTCTAAAAAAATATTATTACTAACATCTATGCTGGTTAATAAATTCCCTGAACAGTTAAGGCCGGTTAAATATGTGTTACTACTTATATCGATGCTGGTAAGTGGGTTTTGATGGCAGTATAAAGCTGTTAAAAAAGTATTGTTACTTACGTTTAAACTGGTTAATTGATTATCATAGCAATATAATATTGTTAAAGCTGCAAAATCTTCAATTCCTGTTAAATCACTTATGTTTTCATCATTGACATCTAATTCATCAACAGAAATAATATTTGCGGTAGTTACATAATCATCATTAGCAATTCCATTGCCCATTCCATGATTTTCTAAATAAGCTTCAAAATTATCATCTGGGACATAGGTTTGTTGTGATACAGTAAAAATTGGAATTAAAACAGGGAGTAGTAAAATATATTTCATAGTTTTTGGTTTTTTTATTTTAACAAAAATTTAACAAATACTATGCCGTTATTAAACAAACAGTAATAGAAAATTAATTTGAAATATTAATTGCAATGTCCTTATATTGCAATCTCAACTACATCTTCACCTGGCAGTTAATTTATTTTAAGCAGTATAAAAACCGGATACAAAAAAAGCCCCCACTTTCTGTGGAGGCTTTTTGCGCTTCTTCTTGGGCTCAAATCAATGACCCTCTTAAATACCTACTCAACTATAACTTTACTGCTAAAGCTTCCAATTCTAACAAAATAAATTCCTTTATCCAGTGCTGAGACGTCCATAATATGAGTTTTGTTACTGATTAACTCCTCCCTGATGATTTTCCCCTGCAAGTCCATTAAAACAAGCTGTGAAGGGATGCTCTCAACTTCAATCATCACATAATCTGAACTGGGGTTGGGGTAAAGATTAATGCTGTTGGTGTTTTCTTGGATTGTTGTTGGTGTAGAATAACATCCAGATGGGTAATTACAATTGGTGCTAAAAGATACTCCTTGATCTATGTTTGCGTTAGTAGCAGTCCAATTAATAGAAGACCATACTGGGTCATCAACTTCTATACAAAGAAGGTTGTTAAATATAGTTTCCATATAAAAAAAGTTAATATTATTTCCATTTTTAACATTAAGACAACTAATTTGATTGTAATTACAAAACAAAGAAGTTAAATCAGAATTCTGACTTATATCAAGACTAGTAAGATGGTTATTGTCACAATGCAACAAACCTAAAGCAGGAGCACCAACTAAATCCAAACTTGTAAGTTCATTCCACCCACAAGATAAAATAGTTAATCCAGTTGCACCATTTACATCAATACTAGTAAGTTCATTTTCTACACAATATATTGCATTTAAAGCTGAAGCTCCATTTGCATTAAGACTTGAAAGCTGATTACCACTACAAAACAAAGAAGTTAATGTAGGGTGCTGACTTACGTCAAGGCTTGTGAGTAGATTATCTTCACAATTTAAAGTAGTTAAAGCTATATTGCTACTTACATCTAGATTGGTGAGAATGTTTTCATAACAACTTAATTGAGTTAATGCAAAGTTCTGACTTAGATCAAGATTCGTGAGTTGATTGTCACCACAATACAATGACTCTAAAGCAACAAAATCCTCTATTCCAGTTAAATCACTTATTGACAAGCCAGTAAGATTTAAACCTAAATGACCGCTAATATTAGCAGTTAAAACATATCCATTAATAAAGCCTGAATCTAAACCTATATCAATAAGATGATGTTCAAAATTAGCATCAGGCACATAAGTCTGTTGTGATACAGTAAAAAGAGGAATTAAAATTGGGAGTAGTAAAATATATTTCATAGTCTTTGGTTTTTTATTTTAACAAAAATTTAACAAATACTATGCCGTTATTAAACAAACAGTAATAGAAAATTAATTTGAAATATTAATTGCAATGACCTTATATTGCAATCTCAACTACATCTTCAACTGGCAGTTAATTAATTTTAAGCAGTATAAACACAGGATACAAAAAAAGCCTTCACTAGAAGTGAAGGCTTTCAGCGCTTCTTCTTGGGCTCGAACCAAGGACCCTCTGATTAACAGTCAGATGCTCTAACCAACTGAGCTAAAGAAGCGTTTATTAATTGTGGGTGCAATATTACATTAAAGTTTGAATTTATCCAATACCTAACTAAAGATAAATTCATTTTCTAATGTATTCTTAAAAATTAACTACTTTATGATTTAGGTGTTTATATTTGCTCAAAATTTTAATTATGAGTTTAGTAAGCGTAGGTACTGTTGCTTTTGATGCAATTGAAACACCATTTGGTAAAACAGATAAAATTATTGGAGGAGCTTGTACATACATTAGTTTGGCAGCATCTTTTTTTGAAAAAGGAGCAAAGATAATTTCGGTAGTTGGTGGAGATTTTCCTCAAAAAACACTTGATATGTTTTCTGAAAAAGGAATAAACACCGAAGGCTTACAAATAGTAAAGGATGGTAAAACATTTTTCTGGTCTGGAAAATACCATTTAGACATGAATACTCGAGATACTATAGATACACAGTTGAATGTTCTTGAAACATTCGATCCTGTAGTTCCTAATTCATATCAAGATTGTGATTATTTAATGTTAGGAAATTTAACCCCAGCCGTTCAATTAAGTGTTATTGAGAGGCTTCAAAATAAACCTAAGCTAATTGTCTTAGATACTATGAATTTTTGGATGGAGATCGCTTTAGATGATTTAAAGAAAGTAATCAGAAAGATTGATGTTCTTACAATTAATGATGAAGAGGCAAGGCTGTTAACTGGTGAGAGCTCTTTAGTAAAGGCTTCAAAACAAATTTTGAATATGGGTCCTAAAACTTTAATCATTAAAAAGGGAGAGCATGGAGCGTTACTTTTTCAAGAAGATAAAATTTTCCATGCCCCGGCATTGCCATTAGAAGAAGTCTTTGATCCTACTGGTGCTGGAGATACATTTGCTGGTGGTTTTATTGGTTATTTAGCAGCAGCAAACGATCATTCATGGGAGACTATGAAGAAAGCAATAATTGTTGGTTCTGCATTGGCTTCATTTACAGTTGAAAAGTTTGGAATAGAACGCTTGGAAGAAATTAGTCTTTCAGACATTAAAAATCGTGTAAATGAATTTTCTAAACTCTCTAGCTTTAAATTTGAAGACCAAGATTTAGATTTTATTAGTTAAAGCTTAATAACTTTTAATTAATTTTTTTGATGAGTAGTGGTTTTCGCTTTTTATAACCAGTGAATATGTTCCACTACTAAGATTTGAAAGGTAAAGTTTAACATAATTTAAGCCTTTGCTTAAAAGGTCAATTTCTTGATTGAAAACAAGTTTACCAGCAATATCATAGCACTCAAAAGTTATTGCCTGATCATTTACTAAGAATAGTTGAATTGTTATGTCCTCATAAAAGGGATTAGGATATGTTCCGAAAACAGTAAAAGCTGTAAGGTGTTCATTAATTGCTGCAGTTCCATTTATTGGACTTTCAGGGGCGAATATTGGAGGATCTTTACTGCTTTGAGTTGGTCCATTGGCTTGTTCTACACACTTTTCACCATCTAAAACAGAATAAGCATCTTCAAAATATTCTCCACTTAAAACAACATCCACGCTATTCATGTAATAATAATTCCCTGTTACTTTAGATTTACTAACATCTAAAATCATATATCCGTGTTCAGATAAATTCGTGTATTGAATATGAGGATTAAAAAGTGAAATAGTTCCGGTTGCAACTCCTCCAAGAAAGCTTAATCCAGGAGATGTTACTGAAGTAACTACGTACTTAACTCCGAGAGATCCAGTACAATTAGACGCGTCATAGTTGTTAGAAGGGATGTCATTTACCCATGAAGAGTGAATATCTCCAGTAAGAACAACAATGTTATCTATATTGTTAGTTAATATTGAATCATATAGACGATTACGTTCATAATCATATCCGTCCCATTGGTCTTCATTAAGCACGGCACCAAAAATTTCTAATGGAGAAAGCATAACTTGCTGACCTAGAATTTTCCATTGTGTAGAGCTATTCTTTAAATTATTTGTAAGCCAGCTAAATTGATCAGTTCCTAACATTGTTCTACTGGGGTCACTTGCACCCCCTCCCTGCTCAGAACGACCATTTAATCTTGTGTCTAACATTAAAAGAGACATTAAATCACCGTATTTAATTTCTCGATAAATTTGTGCATCCCCAGGTATTGGAGATCGAATAGGGAGCCATTCATGATAAGCTTGAGTAGCATTCGATTTTCTTTCAACCCAAGGTCCTTCAGTACTTGGAGAATGATTTTGTGCACCATCAACATAAGAATCATTGGCGGATTCATGATCATCCCAAACATTGATAAACGGATATTGCTGATGTAAACTCCTTAAGTCATCATCTAAGTGGTAATGAGAATACCTAACTCTATAATCTTCTAAAGAAATTATTTCATTAGTAGGTTCATTGTCTCTATCGACAATCCCTGCAGAATAACCACCAGCTGCATATTCATAAATATAATCTCCTAAATGAAGAACTGCATCAAAATCATTTCTGTCTCTTAAATACCTATAGGCATTAAAATAACCGTGTTCATAATTAGAGCAAGAAACCACTGCAAATCTAGCACTGTCATTATCTCCAAGAGGAGCTGTTTTTGTTCTCCCTCTAATGGAGTGATAATTAAATGCTTCAAAATCATAATAGTACCATGTGTCTGGACTTAACCCAGCTGCGTCAACTTTAAATGTCCAATCATTTTCAATGTGTGCAAATCCATTCCCTGAGTTAACTACGTTAATCATTGAGGTATCCGTAGCAATTCTCCAATTTATTTCAACACTATCTATTGAGAGTGTGTCGTCAGTAAATCTGGTCCATAAAATTACAGCATTAGATAACGGATCACCTGAAGCAACTCCATGATAAAAAGGATACAATATAGGGTCTAAGGATTTTCTAGGATTTGAATTTTGCGAGAAAACACTAAAGAATAAAAAACTAAGAATGAATGATGTTGCCAGTTTCATTTTTTTCAGTTAATAAGATTAAACGATAAATAGTATGCAAACATACTACTTGTGTTCAAAAGAAAGTATTATTTACAGTATTTTTTTATGAAAATATTTGCATTTACGTATCCAAATTCACCCGCTTTCATTAGATCGTTACACCCTTCAACATCTCCTAATTCGATCTTTAAAATGCCCCTTAAAGCAAAAGCTTTGTCATAATCAAACTTAATCTCAATTGCCTTATCGCAATCTTCAATAGCACCTTTATAGTCTTTAAGCATTGTTTTTGAAGAGCCACGCTGTTTATAGAAAACTTCACTACTTGGCCTTAAATCAATAGCAATTGTAAAATCTTCAATAGCACTACTGTACTTGTCGGAATAATGCTTGGCACACCCTCTTTGAAAATAAGCTTCCACAAAGTTACCGTTGGCTTCAATTGCTTTAGTGAAGTCAGCAATAGCCATTTCATAATTTGTTGCATTATAATTTTCCATCCCAATTGTATAAAATTCTAACGCTTTTGCATTATCATTTTGTGAAAAACAACTAAGGGGGAGTATTACAAGAAAAATAAATAAAGAATAAAATCTAAACATATTTTAAGATTACTGCCTAAATATACATAAATCCTTTTTAACTATTTAGGCATAATGTTTAATTTAATTTCAAGAAATGATAATGTATTCTTACAAATCCAATAATAATATTATGTTTATGTATGAATAGTCTTTAATATTGCGGAAAATTTATTTAAAACAATGAGCTCACTAAATTGGTTATATGTAATTATCGGACTTCTAATATTTGGGTTTGTTTTTGAGAAAATCTTAGAATTTATTAATACTAGAAATTGGAAAAAAGAAATCCCTTCAATTGTATCAGATTTTTATGATAGGCAGAAGTATGAAAAAGCAAGATCTTATAATAGAGAAAAAGGAAAAATAGCTTTATTTCAATCTATAATTGGTTTTAGTCTTACACTTTTTGCATTGGTTTTTGGTTGGTTTGGAATGCTAGATAATTTAATTGGTAATTTTACAGACAATTCTTTTTATAAAGCAAGTATTTTCTTTGGATCTATCTTCCTTATTGGTGAAATACTATCCATGCCGTTTTCAATATTCAACACCTTTGTGATTGAAGAAAAATATGGTTTTAATAAGACGACAATAAAAACATATATTTTAGATAAGATTAAAGGTTATTTGTTGGCTCTCATTATTGCAGGTGGCTTACTTTACTTAGCAATTTTCACTATTGAATGGGTTAGTCAGGGTTATTGGTTATGGTTATGGTTAGGACTTTCTTGTTTCATGTTGTTAATTAATATGTTCTATGCAGATTTCATATTACCACTGTTTAATAAATTAACTCGAATAAATGAGGGTGATTTAAAGGATGAAATAAATAAATTTGCTTTAAAAGTTGGTTATAGCATTAAAAACATTTACATCATTGATGGCTCTAAAAGATCTACTAAGGGTAACGCATTTTTTAGTGGAATAGGACCAAGAAAAACAATCGCGCTATACGACACATTAATTGAAAAGCACACTAAAGAAGAAATTGTTGCAATATTAGCTCATGAAATAGGCCATTACAAAAAAAAACACATATTAACTTCTTTTATAATTTCGATTTTTCAAACGGGGCTTACTCTTTTTCTTTTAGAATATTTTCTTAGCCAACCTAATATTTCACTTGCATTAGGAGCAACAAAAGAATCTTTTCACATTGGAATTATTGCTTTTGGAATGATTTTTTCTCCCTTAGGATTAATTATTGGAATAGGGATGAATGTGTTAAGTAGGAAAAATGAATTTGAAGCTGATGCTTATGCTAAAAACAATTATGATGGAGAAAGTCTTTCCGTTGCATTGAAAAAATTATCTGTAGATAGTTTGTCTAATCTTTATCCACATAAAGCATATGTCTTTGTTCATCACTCCCACCCACCATTACTCGAAAGGTTGAAGCAACTTTAGTTTAGGGCTATTTTTAATGCAATTCCATAATGGTCAGCTAAATCAATTTTTTCGTTCTTCAAAATCATTTTTGGACGAATAATAAATTGGTTCAAAACCTGAATTTTTTCATTTTGATTGTTAAGGATGAAGTCTATCCATACATTGTAATTTTTCGCATTCCAACTATTTTTAGATGAATAAGTATAAGGATTATTGTCAGTTAATATGGGGCAGAATAATTTAAAGGCATTCATCATTTCAGAAAAATACCGACTTTTAAAACTTGTGTTCATGTCTCCAGCTAGAAAAAAAGGAACACTGTCCGAAATGTAAGGTTTTATTATTTTACTCGAAATGGTTTTGTATTGATTTCTCCTAGTTTCTTGACTTCTAGAATTCAAATGAGTTCCTCCAATAAGAAGGGGCTGATTTCCCCAATTGCATTGCACCAAAACACAACCTTTTTGAGCCATTTTTTCATTCCCTTCAGGTTTAGCAAATGTTACATGATCAACATATTGAAGAGGAACTTTACTGGCAATCAAAATCCCATTAGAAAGCTGAATTCCTATGCCTTTTTTAATTGGCAATTGAATGTTTGGGTAAACAAATTTTAGCTCATTCTTTAATTTCTTTATGGTTCTTAAATCAAAGACTTCTTGTAGAACAATTATGTCAAAATCTTCTTTATTGAGAAATTCTATAATTTCTGGAAGTCGTTTTTTTTGTTTTTTTCTTAAATATTTTGAAAACACACCATATGCTCTAGGTAACATTTGAATGTTCCATGATAATATTGTTATTGAATCTTTATTTGAAGAGCTGTCTTGAGATGAACAATTAATTCCTAAAGAGCATAAATAAAGACAAAAAATCAGTTTCTTAATAAACATTAATCAC
>JAQWSL010000010.1 GCA_029243225.1 Flavobacteriales bacterium | reverse complement strand
TACGGGGTATCTTTTTTAATGGCTGAAAAGGTTTCTGTTAAGGGAAGTGATATTGATCCTATTTTTTCTTGGTTAAATAAACAAGATAACCCTAGTTTTAAGGGTGATATTAATTGGAATTTTGAGAAATATCTATTAGATGATAGAGGTCAGTTAATAGATAGATTTAGAAGCATGACTAAGCCAATGTCTACTAAAATAACTTCTCAGCTTAATTAATTTTTATTTTTTAGCTGGGAATTTTTAATTTACATTTTTATAAATTTTAAATAAATCTTTATGACTAAAATTTCTGGATTGAAAGTTTTAATTACTGGTGGTAGCTCAGGTATTGGAAAAGCAACTGCAAAACTATTGATATCTCAAGGCGCAATTGTTGCCATTACTGGAAGAGATAAGAATAAATTGGAGAAAGTTGCTCAAGAAATTAAAGCAATTCCAATTCATTTAGATGTTTCAAAATATAAATCTATAGACGTTAAGGTTTTAGATGCTTTTCACTCAATGGGTGGCATGGATGTTTTAATTAATAATGCTGGTATTGGTGTTTTTGGCGAATTATCTGATGTTAAAATCGAACATTTTGAATCTACCTATGCAACTAATGTTTTTGGATTAACATTAATTACTCAGGAGGTTGTTAAGTTTTTTAAAACTCAGGAAAAAGGCACAATAATTAACATTGGATCTACTGCTGCATCAAAAGGATTTGCTGGTGGTTCTGTATATTCATCTTCAAAATTTGCTTTGAGAGGTTTAACCCAGTGTTGGAGAAGCGAATTAAGAAAATACAACATTAGAGTTGCATTAGTTAACCCAAGTGAAGTGCCTACTGCTTTTAATAATGCAAATAGAGAAGAAAGAAAAGAGGTTAGTAATAAACTTTCCACTAATGAAATTGCACATGCAATTCTAAATGTTATAAGTATGGATTCGAGAGGTTTTATATCAGAAATGGATGTTTGGGCTACAAATCCTTTTTAATTTCATTTAGTTGAATTATCTACTATCTTAGCAACTTTTAGTTTGAAAAATTCTCATGGGTAAAATTCTTTATAATTCTGTATTCATTTTCTTCATACTTTTTATGTTTACCAATTGTGTGAATGCAGAATCTTCTTTAGAGGCCAATTCAAATGAATCAACATTGCAGCAGCATGAACTTTTGTATCCTAAGGATATTGTTTATTTCTCTCAAGATTTTTATTTAGCCATTAGGTACAATGACCCTATTGATGCTTATTTAGATACCATTGCTAAATTAAATCTAGATAAATTGTCTGGTGATTTAATAACTCAGGATATTAAATTAGCTTTTTGGATTAACGTTTACAATTCCATGGTTCAGTCCAAGATTATTTTTGATGAGAATTCATTTAATAATCAAAATTCTTTTTTTAAAGAAAAAGATATTGAGTTTGGAGGTTGTAAAATCTCTTTAGATGAAATTGAACACGGAATTATTAGAGCTAAGTCATACACTGGTAATGCTTTTGTTAATAGGTTTAAGCTAAATCAACTCGATTATAGAATTCATTTTACTATGAATTGTGGTGCATCTTCCTGCCCTGCAATTGCTTATTATAAACCCGAGACAATTCAAGAAGATTTAAGTTTAGCTGAAAATGTTTTTGTCAAATCCAATTCGAGATACGACTCACTTTCTAATACTTTATACACAAGTGAGCTTTTCAATTGGTTTAAAGAAGACTTTAAAGGGGAAAGTGGAATCATTGATTTAATGAGAATTAATAATGTTGTTCCATTTGATATTACTCCTTCCATTATATATGAATCTTATAATTGGGATTTAAAGTCAAAAAATTACAAATAACTCCTCTCTTGTTAATTGATGTTATTATACCTGCATTTAACGAGGAAAATTCAATTAAAAATGTTATTAATGATATTCCATCTAATTTAGTTAGGGATGTTATTGTAGTTGATAATAATTCTTTTGATTTGACCTCAAAAATTGCTTCTTCAGCAGGAGCCTTAGTTTTGAGTGAATCTACTCAAGGTTATGGTGCAGCATGTAAAAGAGGAGTTGATTATTTGAAAACAAGACCAGTGTTGCCAGATGTTGTTGTGTTTTTAGATGCTGATTACTCCGATTATCCAGAGCAATTAGTAAGATTGGTGAAACCCATTAAAAATAGTGGTTTTGACATGGTTCTTGGGTCAAGAACCAAAGGTAAAGTTGCTAAAAATGCGATGCCATTTCAACAACGATTTGGAAATTGGTTAGCTACATACATGATTTCACTTTTATTTGGACATAAGTTTTCTGATTTAGGACCTTTTAGAGCTATTAAATTTAAAAAGCTTTTGGAGTTAAATATGCAAGACAAAACATATGGTTGGACAGTTGAGATGCAATTAAAAGCACTAAAAAGAAAGTTGAAAATAATTGAAATCCCTGTAGATTACAGACTTAGAATAGGAGAGAGTAAAATTTCTGGAACCTTAAAAGGTTCAATTTTAGCAGGTTATAAAATAATTTCAACAATATTTAAGTATTTATATATTAGAACATAATGTTTTTAATTGTCATTTTATATACGCTGGTTTTGTTCTATATTTTCTTATATAGTTTAGTTCAGTTTGGATTGTTAATTTTTTATTTAAAAAGTAAAAAACAAGACGTTAAATATATTCCAATGTCAATTAATTATCCGATGGTTACCATTCAATTGCCTATTTACAATGAAAAATATGTAGTTGAAAGATTACTTGATGCTGTTTTTTTAATCGATTGGCCAAAAGAATGCCTTGAAATACAAATTTTAGACGATAGCAATGACCAAACTACAGTGCTTATAGAAAAGAAACTTGCGAGTTATTCTTCTAAAGGATTTAATTTCACACACATAAGAAGAACAAATAGAGAGGGTTTTAAAGCAGGAGCTTTGGCTTTTGGTTTAACCAGGTCTAATGGAGATTATATTGCGATTTTTGATTCCGATTTCCTTCCTAAATCAAATTTTTTAAAAGAAACGATTTGTTGTTTTTCTAAAGAAAATATTGGTGTTGTTCAGACTAAATGGAGTCATATAAATGCGGATTTTTCTTTGTTAACTAAACTTCAAGGTTTTGCTTTAAATAATCATTTTACTGTTGAGCAAAGGGGGAGAAACTTTGCTGGATTTTTTATTAATTTCAATGGGACTGCTGGTGTTTGGAGGAAGTCTTGTATAATAGATGCAGGTGGATGGCAAAGTGATACTTTAACTGAAGATTTAGATTTAAGCTACAGGGCTCAATTAAAAGGTTGGAAATTTATCTACAGAGAAGATGTGGATTCTCCAGCTGAGCTACCCATTACTATTGGGGCCCTAAAAAATCAGCAATTTAGATGGTCTAAGGGTGCTGCAGAATGTGCTAGGAAAAATTTAATAAGTGTATTGAAAAACAAATCGCTATCAATTTATGAGAAGATTAATGCTTTTTTTCATCTTACAAACTCTTTGATGTATGTGTGTATGATGATTTTAGTATTGCTTACTGTTCCAATTCTTTATATTTCCTTGAATAGCGCTCTATTTGAAACTTATTTGTTGTTTACAAATGTTTTTCTATTGTCATCATGTTTGTTGGCGACAACATATTTTGTAGCAAATATCGATCCTGAAAAAAAAATTATTAGTGCCTTAAAGTTCATGTGTTTTTTCCCTTTATTTTTATCTTTTTGTATTGGAATAGGTTTGTATGTTTCTTATGGAGTAATTCAGGGTTATCTTGGTGTTAAGTCAGAGTTTGTAAGGACACCAAAATTTAATGTGATAAATAAGTTTAGACCATCTATTAATGCTTATGGTAATAGTAAGTTGAAACCAATTTTTTTTATTGAATTTTCGATAGTTTTATATTCATTTTTTGGTTTATTTTATTCTTTCTATAATGGAAGTTATTTTATGTTAGTTTTTTTAATAATGATTTTTATAGGCTCTAGCTATTCAAGTTTAAATTCAATTAAACATGCAATTCATAAAGGAAAATAGGGCTGTTTTACTATTGTTGATCTTTTTATTTAGCTCTTGTTGTTTTTTTTGTTTTATAACAAGAAATCAGGAGAATTTGCTGATTACTTTTTATGCGGTTTCTTTTGTTTCTTACTTGGTTTTAATGTATTTGTTTTTAATTAAAAAGAAACCATTTAAACTGTCTTATTTACTTGCTTTTGCAGTGCTAATAAGGCTAGTGATGTTTACTTCATTTCCAACATTATCTGACGATTTCTTTCGATTTTCTTGGGATGGAAATGTTGTTTTAGATGGTAATAGTCCCTATAAGTATAAACCCATTAGCTATAATTTTTCAGAAGATCAGATAAATGATTTTGCCCAGAATAATTTATTGTCAAGCTCTGAAACATCTTTTAAAGATGGAATGAATTCCAAGCATTATTTCTCTGTTTATCCACCTTTGACACAATGCATATTCACTTTTTGTTCATTTATAGGAGGGAAGAATTTATTTAATAATGTGTTGTTTTTAAGAATTATTCTCTTGTGTTTTGAAATAATTGGGTGGATTTTTATGCTTAAAATTTTAGCTCATTTTAAGGTGGATAGCATTAACTCAATGCTATATGTTTTAAACCCTTTGGTAGTTTTGGAGCTTTCTGGGAATCTTCATTTTGAGGGAATTACATTTACATTTTTATTGATTAGTTTTTATTTTTTATTTGTAAATAAATACATTTTTAGTGGTGTTGCATTTGCCCTAGCAATAGGTTTAAAGCTAATTCCTTTAATGTTCTTACCTTTAATAGTTTATAAAATTGGGATAAAAAAAGCCTTGCCATTTTTGTTTACCGTATGCTTTTCTTGCGCTTTATTTTTTTTACCATTTTTTAATATTCATTTACTAACTAATTTTCTTGAAAGTATTGAGCTGTATTTTCATACATTCGAGTTTAATGCAAGCATCTATTATGTTTTAAGATGGATAGGTGAATTTGTAACTGGAAATAATCAAATTGAGATTATTGGAAGTATAACTCCTTTTATAACTGTAGTTGCAATTCTGATTCTAACGATTAAGTCTAAATCTTCAGATAACTGGTGTTCTTTAATGAGAAAGATGACTTGGATCTTATTAATCTATTTTGCTGTTGCCTCTATAGTTCATCCTTGGTATATTGTATACTTAATTGGCTTTAGTGTATTTACTGGCTATGTTTTCCCAGTAGCATGGTCTGGATTAGTTTTTTTAAGTTACATGGCTTATCAAAATATTGGTGTTGTCGAGGAAGAACCAATTTTAATTTTCATTGAATATTTTATTGTTTTATTGGCGGTAATTTATGATTTGAATCAAAAAAAGATTATTTCTTTTTTTCTAAAGGGTGATGATCTAAAATTGCCTGCCTAAGGTAGCTTCTGTCTAAGTGAGTGTATATTTCTGTGGTTGTAATAGACTCGTGTCCTAACATTTCCTGTACTGCTCTTAAATCAGCACCTCCTTCAACTAGGTGTGTGGCAAAAGAATGCCTAAGTGTATGGGGGGAGATGTTTTTCTTAATTTCCGCTTTAATAGCCAGCTGTTTAATAATTGTGAAAATCATAACTCTAGTTAAATGATTTCCTCTTCTATTTAAAAAAACAATGTCTTCAGAGCCAGGTTTAATCTTAGCGTGAATTCTTATTTCATTTAAATAAATTTTCAGGTGTTTTACAGCAATTGAACCTAGAGGAACCAATCTTTGTTTGCTTCCTTTTCCAATAACTCTAATAAACCCTTCATCCCAAAATATTTCAGATATTTTTAAATTTATTAATTCGCTTACCCTTAAGCCACATCCGTAAAGAACTTCAATAATGGCAATGTTGCGTTCACCTTCTTTAGTTGTTCTGTCAATTGCAGCTATTAGTAAATTTATTTCTTCAACTGAAAGAGTGTCTGGTAATTTTCGTCCAGTTTTAGGTGTTTCTAACAATTCAGCAGGGTTATTAGATCTTAACTCTTCTATTGTTAAGTATTTAAAAAAAGTTTTTAAACTTGAAATTATTCTTGATTGAGAGTTTGCGGAAAGTCCCAAATCATGAATATGACTTAAGAATTCTTGAAGATTTTCAATTTCAATGTTTTCCCAAGATATTTTTTTTAAAGAATTTTTTGTAAAAAAATTTTCCAGCTTTGAAACATCTCTTAGGTAGCTTTCTACAGTATTATCAGATAAAGATCGCTCAATTTTGAGGTATGCGTTAAATCCATTTACAATACTGTTCCATGACATCTTCTAAAAATAATTAAGATATTTTTAAAATGTAATTATTGCAACTAAAAAAGTTTTCTATTTTTGCAAACACAATTACGGAGAGTTGGCAGAGTGGTCGAATGCGGTGGTCTTGAAAACCATTGTGCAGCAATGTACCGGGGGTTCGAATCCCTCACTCTCCGCAACAAAATAAAAAAACCCATTTTTTTAAATGGGTTTTTTTTATTTTAGTGCTATCATTAAAGAATTAATTCTCCAAAAATGAAACGCTATAATTCAATTTTCATATTAATTATTTTGTTCTTTTTCTTATTCCCTTTCTCTGGAATAACGCAAAAGGAGTCTGCTAAAGATCATTATGTTGGAGAGTTTTTTGGTGGTGGTGTCATCTACTATTTATATTTAGATGCAAATGGCGAGCAGCACGGTCTTATTGCTAGTTTGTCAGATTTGGGTGAATATCCCTTGTGGGGATTTCCGGATTATGAAGTTCCTAATTGCAACAGCTCTTGGGATGGGGCTTCAAATACTAGGGCTTTTATTGCTGCAGGGGGGAAATCATATTTTGCTATTGGTCTTTGTGCTACTTTTGAGAATGAAGGTTTTAAGGATTGGTACATGCCATCTATCGATGAGTTTAATTTACTTTTTAATGCCCGTTTTGTAATTAATAAGGTGCTAGAAGAAGATGGTGATCCTTCTACAAATGGTATTTTACAACGTTATTATTGGTCCTCATCTCAACAAACAGCTTCTCACGCTTGGTACTTTAATGCTGGTGCCGGTTTCGCAGATGATGGTAGTAAAAATAATCTCCCTAAACCTCATGTTCGGGCAATTAGGTCTTTTTAGTTATATTTTCTATTTTTTCTAAATCAATTGCTAATTTTACAGCAATATTTAACTAATGAGTAAACCATCAATTCCAAAAGGCACTAGAGATTTTTCACCTGAAGAAATGTTAAGGAGAAATTACATTTTTGATGTAATTAAAAAAGCATTTATAAGTCATGGGTTTAATCAAATAGAAACTCCATCTATGGAGAATTTAAGCACCCTAACTGGAAAATATGGTGAAGAAGGTGATCGTTTAATATTTAAGGTGCTAAATCGAGGAGATAAGTTTTTAAAATCGCTTAAAAATCTTAATTCAGAAGAAAACTCACAAGGGCAAATGGAGCACCAGCTCTGTGCTGAAGGCTTAAGATATGATTTAACAGTTCCTTTTGCTAGATATGTAGTGCAACATCAAAACGAAATTAATTTTCCTTTTAAACGTTTTCAAATACAACCTGTTTGGAGAGCGGATAGGCCTCAAAAGGGGAGGTACAGGGAGTTTTATCAGTGCGATGCAGATATTATAGGGAGTAATTCTCTAACAAATGAAATAAGCTTTATTCAGCTTATCGATTCAGTCTTTAAATCTTTTGGGATTAAAGGTGTTGCTGTAAAAGTTAATAACCGAAAAATTCTTTCTGGTATTGCAGAAATAACTGGTCAGCCAGAAAAAATCATTGACATAACAGTTGCAATTGATAAGTTAGATAAAATTGGGGTTGATCTTGTTTTGGAAGAATTGTCTAATAAAGGATTGACAGAAGAGTCAATATCTATTATTAAACCTTTGCTAGATATAAAAGGAGACTATATTTTGATTATCAGTAGTTTAAAAAATATTTTAAAAGACTCAATGATTGGTTTGAAAGGGGTCGAAGAATTAGAATTTGTTTTTAATTATTTTAAATCAAATCCATTGGATTTTGTTTCTGTTCAGCTAGACATGACTCTAGCAAGAGGATTAAATTATTACACAGGAGCAATTTTCGAAGTAATAGTAGATCAGGCTAAGGTTGGTAGCGTTTCAGGTGGGGGTAGATACGATGATTTAACTGGTATTTTTGGTTTAAAGGATGTTTCTGGAATTGGTATTTCTTTTGGAGCCGATAGGATTTATGATGTAATGCTGGATCAGGATGTATTTCCAGATTTTTCTGATATTTCTACACAACTACTAGTTATAAATAACGGTGAAGATGTAAATGAGCTCTTGCGTTTATCAAATCTTATAAGAAGTAAAGGAGTGATTACCGAGCTGTATCCAGACAACGTTAAGTTAAAGAAGCAGATGAAATATGCTAATGGAAATAAAATCCCTTATGTATTATTTGTTACAGAAGAGAACTCGATTTATTCTTATGAGCTTAAAAATATGATTTCTGGTGAGCAAATAATTTTAGATGTTGATTCAATTATAGAAAAGCTAAATTTTTAATAGATGGAATTTTATACCATAACTTCAGAAACACTTTTAATTGATGATGTTTCTCATATTCTAAATAGTAATTTCAAATTAAAACTAGCTGATTCTGTTCGAAAAAATATTGAAAAATGTCGTAATTTTTTAGATGAAAAGCTAAAATCATCAACTAACATTTATTATGGAATTAACACGGGTTTTGGGTCCTTGTGCGATAAAGTAATTTCAAATTCAGATTTAGAGCAGCTTCAAAAAAACCTAGTTATGTCACATGCTTGTGGTATGGGAGATGAAGTAGATCCAGATGTTGTTAAGCTTATGCTTCTTTTAAAGATTAAAGGGCTTAGTTTGGGTCATTCAGGAGTAACTCTTGAGTTGGTTGATCGATTAATTTTAATGTTTAACAATAACATCCTTCCTGTAATTTACAGTCAAGGTTCTTTAGGTGCTTCAGGTGATTTAGCTCCATTAGCCCATCTTTCCCTTCCTCTAATTGGTATGGGATATGTTGATTATAATGGAGAAAGAAAAAAATCTTCAGAAGTTTTAGCTGAATTAAAGCTAAGTCCTATTTCATTAAAAGCTAAGGAAGGTTTAGCGCTATTAAATGGAACTCAATTCATGAGTGCGCATGCTGTTCTTGCGATAATCCGCTCATCAAATATTTTAAATTGGTCAGACACCATAGCTGCAATGTCTATAGATGCTTTTGATGTTGGTAAATCTCCTTTTATTGACCAGGTTCATATGGTGAGAAATCATCCAGGTCAGCTGGCTACAGCAAGAAACATACGATTAATATTAGAGGACAGTCAGCTTTTTAATAAAGCAGAAAAAGCAGTTCAAGATCCTTATTCTTTCAGGTGCATTCCTCAAGTTCATGGAGCTACAAAGGATGCCCTTAATTACATTATGGATGTTGTAGAAACTGAAATTAATTCGGTAACTGATAACCCTACCATTTTTCCAGATGACGATTTAATAGTGTCTGCGGGGAATTTTCACGGTCAACCATTGGCATTAGTGCTAGATCAATTGTGTATTGCTATTGCAGAGATTGGAAGTATCTCAGAAAGAAGGGTATACAAACTAATTTCTGGACAAAGAGGCTTGCCAGCATTTTTAATAGCAGATTCTGGTTTAAATTCTGGTTACATGATTCCGCAATATACAGCAGCATCTATTGTGAGTAAGAATAAGCAGTTGTGTACTCCAGCTAGTGTAGATACCATAGATTCATCAAATGGGCAAGAAGACCATGTAAGTATGGGAGCCAATGCTGCCACTAAAACAATGGAGGTGGTAGAGAATGTTGAAAAGCTTTTGGCTATTGAATTACTTACAGCTTCTAGGGGGCTTGATTATAGAAAGCCACTTAAAAGTTCAGATAAGCTAGAAGCGATTCTAGCAGATTATAGAAAAATAGTTCCTTTTACAGATAAAGACACCGTTTTGTATGAAGACATGCAAAAATCGTTGGCTTTTATTACTGAACAATAAAAAAGCACTTCGTTTTTAGAAGTGCTTAGTTGAGCTGGTTAATTTTTATATTTTAAATAGTAGGTCTTTTTCTTACTAGTGCATTAGATGTAACTTCATTTCCTCTATGGATCTGGGTTACTTGGTCAAATTCGTACTGATCTCCTAAAGCAATGTTTCTTAAGTTAGAGGGGTTGGTGAATTTTAATACATCGTTAGAGTTTAATTCTTGTATTTTACCGGCAGAACCAGTGTCGTTAACTTCTTTTATTATTCCTGTTTTCATAAATAGAGATATTTTATATTATATATCTTAATATAGGTATAATTATGTACTTTAGAATGGTAATTAGTTAATTTTTATTCTTATTAATAAACTTTTTTTATATCTGGCCCTTTTAATGCAATTGTGTTGCCACGCGCAGTACGATTCTTTGTTGTCTGTGGTTAACAATCCTAATAACCAAGATTCTTTAACAGTTGTGTCTTATTTTTTATTATCAGATGAGAACATTAATAGAAATGCAATTGATAGTGCCTTAATTTACTCCTCTAAAGGCATAGAGCTAGCTGCCAAGCTTAATTTAGAATACACAAAGGGGAAATTAATTAATCAACGCGCTTATATTAACCTCTTTTACAGTAAAAATTACCAGCAAGCAGTAAGTGAATTTATAGAAGCTTTAACAATTTTTGATAAATACAACGATCAGGAACGATTAATAGGCGTTTCCTTGCACCTAGGCATTGCCAATTACAAGCTTAAAGATTATGAATCTGCGCTTATTCAGTTTAAAAATGGAGAAAAATTAGCAATAAACATAAATTCTAAAAAAGACCTAGGCTTAATTTATATTAACCTAGGAGCAACTCTTGATAAACTAGATAGAGATGCAGATGCGATGGGAATATTTCTTGATGCAACTTCTATTTTTGAGGAATTAAAAGACGAGCTTAATTATTCTATAAGTAGATTTAATTACCTAAACGTAGCTTCAAAAATTTATGGTGAAAACCCTAGAAAAATTAATAAATCTCTTCATTTTGTAAATGGATACAAAGAGTTGGTTCCAGTTTTTGAAAAGTATAAGAGTAACCAAACTTTAATTCATGTTTTTTTGAATTTAGCTGCTGAGGTTAAAAAAAATAAAGATTTTAACGAATCAATTTTTTATTTAGAAAAAGCAGATTCTTTGGCTACAAACCTCAATGATTTACGATCGTTAGTGAGAATATATGCTCAAAAATCTCAAGTTTATGAATTAAAGGGCGATGTTTTAAATTCTTTAGAGGCCCTTAAGCTACACGATGCTGCTAATGATTCACTTTTCTCAATTGATCTTTCTAACTCTGTAGCAGATATACAAGCTAAATACGAATCAGAAAAAAAAGAAGCAGAGAATAGTACGCTAAAAAAATTCATAAGATTAATGATACTGGCGCAAACAAGTGAGAAAAAATACAAAAACATTCTAATTGTTTGTTTTGTAATCAGCTTACTACTAGTTGTTGTTTTTTACAATAGAATGCGAGTTTCTAGATCTAAAAACAGAATTATTGAAAAACAAAAAGTTGATTTATCCAATCAAAAATTAGCTTTAGAAGAAGTTAATAAGGAAGTAATTTCTTCAATTAATTATGCTCAAAGAATTCAAGAAGCTTTACTTAAAGCAAAAGAGCACGTAAGTAAACATTTACCAGAACATTTTGTTCTTTTTAAACCCAAAGACATTGTTAGTGGA
>JAQWSL010000004.1 GCA_029243225.1 Flavobacteriales bacterium | reverse complement strand
AACAAGCACTTGAGGATGTGGAATAATGGAATATATTGGAGTAGCTTGATTTGAGTTGTTTTTGACTGAACAACAAGAGAAAATAACAATTATTAAAATTAGTTTACCACTCCATTTCATAGGCTGCATCAATCATTTTGTTACTGCTTTCATCCTTTAGTGCATAATTAAAACCTGAATAAACGCTGTAAGCTCCATATTCACCTTTTTTATTTAGTGCAATAAACCCAACTTGTAGACCTTCTAAATTTTCATTTGATTTAATTATTCTTTCTACTGCTAGCTTACAAGCATTATTTGGCGAATGGCCTTGGCGCATTAATTCAACAACAGTATGACTTCCACAAATTTTAATTACCGCTTCACCTAATCCAGTAGCACATGCACCACCAATCTCATTGTCAACATATAAACCAGCACCTATTATCGGAGAATCGCCAACTCTTCCATGAAGCTTATAGGCCCAACCACTTGTTGTACATGCTCCAGAAATATTTCCTTTATTGTCTATGGCGAGAAGACCAATTGTATCATGGTTTTCACTATTAATTTGTGGTTTTTTTTGACTGTTTGAAGACATCAATTTTTCCCATGCTAATTTAGTTTCAGGGATAAGTAACTCTTTATGTTTGAAGCCTTTCTCTATAGCGAAATTATATGCTCCTTTTCCGCTGAGCATTACATGTGGTGTTTCTTCCATAATTTTTCTTGCAACAGAAATGGGGTTTTCTATGTTTTGCAAAAACGAAACCGAACCGCAATTAAACTTGTGGTCCATAATACATGCGTCTAAAGTTACTTTTCCAGTGGCATCTGGTAATCCTCCTAGCCCAACACTTCTATTTGATTCATCCGATTCTGTAGTTCTTACTCCTTGCTCAACAGCATCTAAGGCAGATCCGTTTTTGTTTAAAACCTCCCAGGCTTTATTGTTAGCTGCTAATCCATGATTCCATGTGGATATTATTTTTGGAGATGAAATCGGAAAATTTAATATTGTAGATTGTTTTTGTCCTATTAATGAGTTTTCACATGCCGAAACAGCAACAGCAGCAGTTCCCATTGCAGAAAGTTTTATAAAGTTTCTTCTTTTCATTCGTATTTTTTATAATATCAAGATTTAATTTTAAATATAAAATTGTGAAAATAACTACTGTGTAATTAATTATCTTTAATACTTTTATATATTAAATATATGAGTTATATTTAAGTAAGCCCCTTTAGAAAAAAATAACTTATTAAAAGATAGTATCATGTACGGAATGGTTAATAAAGCAATTCAAGATTTAGTTTCTACAAATTTTGGCGAAGATAAATGGCTTGCAATTAAAGAAAAAGTTGGCTTTGAAGATGATTTTTTTATTAGTATGCAATCCTACCCAGATGAATTAACTTACGATTTAGTTGGTGCTGCTTCAGAGGTTTTAGAATTAGAACCAGCTGCTATTCTTGAAGCATTTGGAGAGTATTGGATTTTGTATACTGCCGAAGAAGGTTATGGAGAAATGTTGGCTTTGTCTGGTTCGACATTAGCAGAATTTTTAGGTAATTTAAATTTGTTACATGAAAGAATAACCAATATAATGCCTCAGCTTAAACCACCTAAGTTTTCTACAAAAGAAATTTCAGAAAACCAGGTAGAATTAACATATGAATCTGATAGAGATGGATTAACATCCATGGTGGTCGGATTATTAAGAGGTTTAGGTAAAAGATTTGGTAAGAATTGTGAAATTAATCAAACAGAATTTAGAGCAGATTCTGGTAAGGACGTTTTTAATGTTTCTTGGTAAGATATTAAATTATCATAATTGAATAGAAATATATCACAAATTGGTTTACTCAAGGATTCATTACTTCCTTTTTTGTTGATTGTAGGTTTAGATGGAATTATCATTTCATCTGGTAAAGCAATTGATAAGGTGGCTGGTAAACAATTGGAGGGTCAAAATATTGAGGATGTAGTTGATTTTATTTTCCCTTCATCCTTTGACTTTTTATGTTCTTTGAAAAAGAAATCTTTTGTGAAGTTTTCTTTAACAAATCGAGATTTTGTTCTAAAAGGAGATTTTGAATTATTTAAAGAAGAGGGCTTGCTTGTTTTAATAAGTACACCAATATTCAATTCTGTTTTCTCTCTTAAAGACTCTAATCTCAATCTAAATGATTTCCCTGAGAATTCAATTATGGCGGAGTATTTATTCTTGGTAGAAAGTAATCAAAGAGCCATTTCTGAAGCATTTCAATTAGTAGAAAATGTTAAGCAAAAGAATAAATCATTAACCATTGTTAATTTATTTGCTGTTAAAATTCAGGAAGCTAAAACCATAGATGAAGTTTTATGGATTGTTGCAAAAAATGCAGTAGCTGAATTAGGGTATTATGATTGTGTTATTTACATGTTTGATGAAAATCGAGAGTATCTAGTTCAAAAAGCATCACATGGCCCAAAAAACCCAGATGAGCTATTGGTTTTAAATCCCATAAAAATTAAAAATGGCGATGGTATTGTTGGTGGTGTTTCACGTTCTGGAGTTGCTGAAATTATTTCTGATACTTCTTTAGATAAAAGGTATATAATCGATGATGAAGTAAGGTATTCTGAAATTACAGTTCCTATAATTCACAATAATGAAGTTCTTGGGATTATAGATTCTGAACATCCAGACAAAGATTTCTTTTCTAGAAAAGATTTAGAACTTTTAAAGACTATAGCCTCAATTACCGCAACAAAAATTGTTCAAACTGAATTTTTCGATGAGCTTTCAAAGAATAAAGAAAATTTAGAGTTTTTAGTTGATAAACGAACTGATGAATTAAACAAAGCTTTTTTGGATTTAGAAAAGAAAAATACTGAAATTAAAGTTCAGAATGATAGCCTTGCAAAAATGGCTTTGTTTCCTGCTCACAATCCAAATCCAGTAATTGAACTAGATTTTAATTTTAGCGCAATTTATCTTAACGATTCAGCTAAATTGGTTTTTGGTCATTCCTCAACTAATGATGATCAAAATAGACATTTAGAAAAATTAAAAAGATTATTGAAATTATTTTTAAAGGGAAAAAATACTGGAAAATTCAAAGTTAAAGAAGGATTTATTTTTAATGAAAGAAATTATGATTTAAATGTCTATGTGGATAATGAAAAGAAATTTATCCGATTATATTTTAATGATATTACTGAAAATATTAAACTACAAAGAAGTTTAGAAGAAAAAAGAGATTCAATTGTAGATAGTTTAAATTATTCTCAGCGTATTCAAGAGTCAATCTTGCCTGATTTAACTATTCTTGACAACTATTTTGATGATTACTTTGTTTTGTTTAAGCCAAAAGATATTGTAAGTGGGGACTTTTATTGGTCTCAAGAACATTGCTCGGGTAAATTATTATTTGCATTAAATGATTGTACGGGGCATGGTGTGCCTGGTGCTTTAATGAGTATTCTTGGTCACGATGCTTTAAATAGTTGTTTTACGACTATTGAACTTAAGGATATTGCAGATATTACAAACGGTTTAAATAATTATTACTACAACCTTAGAACAAAAAGTTCTAATGATTTAAGAGATACTATGGATGTAATGATTATTTGTTTTGATATAAAAGAAATGGTTATGAATTTTTCTGGTTCTAAACAGCGCTTATACATTATTAGGAATAATGAGTTAACTGTTTATAACTCTGATAGCCACACTCTTGGATTCCTGAAGGAAACTAATTATACATCTTCAACTGCTGATATACAAAAAGGAGATTTGATTTATTTATTTACCGATGGTTATGTAGATCAATTTGGAGGTGAAAAAGGTAAGAAGTTTAAATATGCTAAATTCAGAGATCTTTTGCTGTCTGTTTCAAATCTTTCTATGGACAAGCAGAAAATAAAAATAGAAAATACAATGAAAAATTGGATGTGTTCTGGGAACTACAATCATGACCAAATTGATGATATTTCTGTCGTAGGGTTTAGGGTTTAATTCACTAGTGAATTATCTTTTTCATTTGGGAATATAACAGTTGGTTCATATGATTTAGCAGCTTCGAATTCCATTGTTGCATAAGCAATAATAATAACAATGTCTCCTTTAGCAACTCTTCTTGCAGCTGGTCCGTTAAGTGCAATTTCACCACTTCCTCGTTGTCCTGGAATTACATATGTTTCAAGTCTTTCACCATTGTTGATGTTTACAATCTGTACTTTTTCACCAGCAATAATATTTGAAGCTTCCATTAAATCTAAGTCAATGGTAATACTACCAATATAGTTTAAATCAGCATCGGTAACTTTAACTCTGTGTATTTTAGATTTTAATACCTGTATTTGCATGCGGCAAAAGTAATTATTTTTTAAAATAAACTATACATTAGTTATTTAAAAACCATAATCCTCATTGTCTATAGAAAATTCTTCTTTTGGTATTTTTGTTCCAAATGTTAAATCTTTATATACATATTTTTCATAAAGACCTATTTCATCATAAATTTCTTGATATACAGGTAGAAAAGAATCGGTAGCGAGGTAAATAACCACTTTTTTTGCGTAAGCGTTTGGAAGTTTAATTACTTGTCCTTCGTTCAGGTTTTTAGATTCTCTTATTGAAGGATTGAGCTCTTTTAATTTATAAGAATTTAGCAGCTTGTTCTTAGCAATTTTTGCTAAAGTTTCATTTTTTGTAGCAGAGTAATTAATTATTTTATATTCTGGATGGTTTAATATTAATTTGTAACAATTTAGCCCTTTCCAATTAACTATTCCTCTGTTTTCTAAATGCTCGAATAATTTCTCTTTAAACTCAGCTTCGTAAAATTTAAATATTTCATCTAAAAGGTCAAACCCTGCATCTTTAAGTGTGTGGTGACCGCCAGCTTTCAGTAAACTACTTTCAGGGTAAAAGGACATGGTTATGTAAGGGAAGATGTCGGGATTCACCCATGCTTTATTGTTGTTTTCACCTTCTTTATACATTAATTCTGACCCTTCGTTAGGGACAATATTTTTAATGTAAATCTTAAAGGGGTCCATGGATAGTTTCCCATCAAAACAACCTAAAACTTGTTTGCCATTTACTCTTTCTGATCGGTATAGTTTAAACCTGTAATCTCTGTAAGTTACTATGCCTTCATGCATTTTTTCAATTAATTCTTTGGAAGAAAGATTTTGACCAAAGGATTGAATCGAATTTCCGGTTAGGACAATTACAATAAAAATAATTTTAATTACACTCATTTTTTTTATTATACAATTTTAATAAAATGTTCACTATTGAACCTAAGTTGTTGTCCGTAAACACCATTTTCAGCTCTTTTTCCAGCACTTATCACCATACTTATTTGTGCTTTTCTTGGTAGTTTGAGCAGTTTTTTAATTCTCTTTGAATCAATGCCTTCCATGGGGCAGGAGTCGTATCCGTAAGCTCTTAACGACAGCATGAGGTTCTCACATGCAAGTGCTGTTGATTTATGTGCCCATATTTTCATATCATTTGTGTTGCTTGGCTCCCTTGGCGTAGGGGTGTTTATTCCTCTAAAAAGCACTATTATTTTTTTGATAATTCCGTATATCCCTAAAGGCCCTTGGTTATATGCTAGAGGTACTATTTTTTTATAGTATGTAAGTGCAGATTTTGGAACTTTATTCTCTTTTTCTTTAAAAATAGATAGCATTCTTTGGGCGTTTATTTTCCAAAAATCATGTCTTGCTACACATACCACTAACTCTTGTGCTGTTTGTGCTGCTGGTTGATTTAAACAGTATTCTACTAATTTCTTTTTTTTATCAAGATTTCTTACCCAATAAAATTCCCAGGGTTGCAAGTTTGATGAATTCGGAGCTAGGAGTGCTAACTCTAGGCACTCCTTCATGTCTTTTTCCAGTACAGGTTCGTCATTATAAATTCTTACACTTCTCCTACTTTTCAGTACTTTTATAAATTCTTCTTTATTTATCTCTGGAGCTTCTTCTTTATGTGTGTTTTTAGATTCAAATAGCTTATTTAGAATTGATTTGTTTTTTGACTTTGACATGGTTTTTGTAATTATTCCCTCAATTTAATGATTCTGTTTTGATTATTTTGCTCTTGATTAATATTATAATTTTTTAATAATCTGTATTGTTCATAAAAAGATTACGTTCTGCTTATTTATTTTAGTTTTAGTTAACAGTTCTACATATTTTTATTGCTTATTAAATACATTGTCTATGGATTATTTGATTCTTCTTTCCGCTTTCGGAACCCTAGTTTTATTGTTTGTGCTTTTACGTAAAAGTAAACCCAAAGACGGGGAAGATTCTTTGGTTAATATCAAAGAGTTAATGGATTTACGTACGGAGTTAGGAGTTAAAAATGCAGAATTAAAACATTTAAAACAAAAAATTGAAGAAATGAAATTGGCTGAAAAAGAAAATGAAGAGCGCCTAACAACCTCATTTAAAAATTTAGCGAATCAAATTTTAGAAAGTAATTCAGAAAAATTTAAAAAACAAAATAAGGAACAAATAGATAATTTACTTAACCCTTTAGGTAAAGAAATTAAAAGTTTTAAAGAGAAAGTGGATCAAACTAACAAAGACTATATTGAAAGAAATTCAGCTTTAACCCAAAAAATTAAAAGTTTAGAATCGCTCAACATTCAGCTTAGTCAAGATGCAGTTAATCTGACTAAAGCATTGAAAGGTGATTCTAAAACTCAAGGA
>JAQWSL010000110.1 GCA_029243225.1 Flavobacteriales bacterium | reverse complement strand
TTGAATACAAATGTAACTTGGTCTGGTAATGGAGTTTCAAGTAACGGAATCGTAAACCCTACAAATCTAGGTGGTTCATCAATAAACATTACTGCATCAACAAACGGATTTTGTGCAAGTTCTGACAGTATACAAATTGACATTATCAGTCCACCTGATGCTTCAATTATTACTAATTCCATTCAAATTTGTGAAGGTGAAAGTTTACCAAGTTTAATTGCTCAATCCAATGGTGGTATTTGGAATGGCCCAGATACTAACCCAATGACTGGAGCAATTAACAGTACAAATATTACTAATGGAACTTATTCTATATACTATTCAATTAATGGAGTTTGTTCCGATACAGATTCTATCGAACTTACAGTACTAAGCCAACCAGTAGCAACTATTTTAAGTCCTGGTTTAATATGTAGCAATGAAACTGTTTCTACTTTAAATAGCACAACTCAAGGAGGAATATGGAATGGCAATCATATTAACCCCTCTACAGGAAAAATAAACATTTCTGATTTAGGTATTGGTTATCATAACTTTACATATAGCTTCTCTGGAGACTGCCCTGCATCAGACACAATTGAAATTGAAATAAATGAGTTTTTAGAAGCTCAAATCATGCAACCTAATTCTATTTGTGAAGGGAATCATGTTGAAAATTTGATTTCTGTAAATAGCAATGGTATATGGACTGGAATTGGTATAACTGATCCAGCTGTAGGTTCCTTTAATTCTTCTGGTTTAAGTGAGGGTGTATATACAGTAACTCATCAAACCAATGGTCTTTGTGGAGATCTAGACAGTGTTTATGTTTATTTAAATCCATTACCAACACTGGACTATGAATTTGAAAATTCCAGTGCATGCGTAGGTAGCCAAATAAACATAGTTAATAATTCAGCAAACATTTCAAATGAATCGTACCAATGGTTCATTGATGATTCTCTTATTTCTAACACTCAAAACCCTACTTTCTTACTTGATCTTGGAGGTTATTTATTATCTGTTGAAGTTACTAATCAATTTGGCTGTAAAATAAAACGCTATATGGAAGAATCTTTGGTGGTTTATGATACTACTCCACTTCCTGCTCCCGAAATAATAAGATCTACTGTCATTAATGATTTAGATGTATATACTGAATGGGCTCCTAAACAAAATGCAGTTAATACTGTTAAAGAATATGTGCTATTCAAATCAAAAGATCAAGAAACTTACGATTACATAGGAACTTTTGAACCGATAATTGATAATTACATTGATGAAAATGTAGATGTTTTCAATGAAAATTACACATACTATGTAGTTTCAATTAATCAATGTAATGTCCCCTCAAATGCATCAAACATTAGTAGTTCTGTCTTATTAGGATATGAGAAACCTAATGAATTTCAAACAATATTAAGATGGACTTCATATGAAAAATGGAAAGAAGGTGTCAACAGATATGAAGTTCAAAAATTAAATGAATATGGACAGTGGGATGTCATCAAAATTCTAAATCATGACATAAATAACACAATTGTTGACCCATAAAAAGGGAGTTACGTTAGAAAATCAATCTAGAACGTTTGGAAAACCCTATCAAGTAACTTTAGAGTCTTAGTATACATTTGAGTAAACATTTAATCATGAATGCAAAAACAATCATATCAATAATTATTACTCTAGTAATTGGATTGAATCTTTCTGCTCAAAATACTGAGAATGTTTATAATGAAAATTTGGACATTTACAGAGTTATTGCAGTTAAAAACAAAAACGAACAAATTGTAAGTGTTTCAAATACAATTGCTGTTGACAAGCCGTTAACATTGTATGCTCCAAATGTATTCTCTCCTGATGGTGATGGAACTAATGATTTCTTTGCTTTTAAAGGTCAAGGAGTTGAAAATTATTCTTTAGAGATTTATAACAGATGGGGACAAATGGTTTTTCAAGCTAATGATTTAAGCGATGAATGGAATGGAGAATATAGAGGGAACCCTGCACCTTTAGGAACTTATGTTTACCAAGTAAAAGCTGTTAATTTTACTGGTGAAAACATAATTGTTAAAAAAGGCTCTGTAGTTCTTATTAGATAAGTCTAAATCTATTATCTTTAAAAAAAAATCTTTAAAGATGGATGTAACAGCCCTTATAGTTGATGATGAACTCAAAAACAGAGAAACCTTAGTTAAGCTAATTGATCAGTTTTGTTATGGAATAAAAGTTATTGGACAAGCTGAAAATGTACAACAAGCCAAAGATTTCATTGATGCTAATAAACCTCAAATTGTTTTCTTAGATATAGAAATGCCAGGTGGCAATGGTTTTACTTTATTAGAGAAATTCGATAAACCAAATTTTCAACTAATTTTCACAACAGCACATGCAGACTATGCAATCAAAGCAATTAAATTTGCAGCATTAGATTATTTACTAAAACCAATTAATGTAAATGAATTAAAAATTGCTGTTGAAAAAGCAATTGAAAGTATCCAAAATTCCTCTAATGAATCTTCTGATCAAAGATTTGACGTCCTTAAAGACAACCAAAAAAATGAAGGTTTTGATTTTAAAAAAATTGCGCTCCCCTCTCTTGAAGGAATTGAATTCTATGAAATCAATGAAATTCTTAGATGTGAAGCCGATAGAGCATATTGTAATTTCTTTCTTACCAACGGTCAAAAAATTACTGTATCTAAATCATTGAGAGAATTTGAAGAACTGCTAAGTGAATGTAATTTCTTTAGAGTTCATAAGTCCAACATGGTGAATTTAGGACATATTAAAAAGTACATCAAAGGCAAAGGGGGGTATGTCGTTCTAAGTGATGACTCTCATGTTGATGTTTCTGTTAGAAAAAAAGAACTTTTAATGGAAGTTTTAGCTAACTATAAATAGATCTTTATTGAAGCATTTTTTAATCATACTATTATCTTTCATTACGCTTGAATCAATTCATTCTCAAGACCCACAATTCACTCAATTTTATGCCAATTCACTTCATTTAAACCCTGCACTTGCTGGAAAAGATTTGAGTCCTAGATTTCATTCGGGCTATAGAAATCAATGGCCTGAGATAAAAAATGCATATGTAACTTATAATTTGGAATACGATGATTTTATTGAGAAAATTCATGGTGGTTTAGGCTTACAATTTTTACATGACAAAACTGCTAATGGAGTACTAAACACAAATTTAATTACTATAAGTTATGCTTATCATATAAAAATTAGTAAAGGTTGGTCTTCATCTTTTAGTTTAAAAGGCGGTTTTCAGCAAAAGAGTTTCAATACTAGCCAAGCTCAGTTTGGTGATCAAATAGATGAAATTAGAGGTTTCGTTTATTCTACAAACCAAACAATTAACAATCCTAGTTCTAGTTATTTTGATGCAGGTGCAGGTTGTGTTTTCTTCTCATCTGAACTGGCTTCATTTTTACCAAATTCATTTGTTGGGGTTGCAGTTCATCATTTAACAAGACCAGAAGAATCCTTTATTGTTAATGGCAGTCAAAACAATAAATTACCTATTAGGTATACCCTCCATGCAGGAAAACAAATTAAAGTACTTAAAAATGGATTATTTCATAAGCCATTATATATATCTCCCAATTTATTATTTGACTTACAAAACAATTTTAAGCAATTTAATTTTGGATCCTACTTTTTAGACGGAATTCTTGGCTTTGGTATTTGGTACAGACACACCAATTTCCTAGATCCAAAAAATGAACTTTTTAAACTTCAAGATGCATTAGTCTTAATGGGAGGAATTGAAAACAAAAAAATGAGAATTGGATATTCTTATGACTTAAATCTATCCAACTTAATTGGTTCCTCTGGTGGATCTCACGAAATATCAATTACTTTTGATCTTCCTCAAAAAGAAATAAGTAAATCTGATAAGTACAGAGTAATTTACTGCCCTGTTTTTTAAAAAAAAACTATAATAAACTCCACTTTTATTTCGTTATTATTTTTTGTATATTTATTATTGTCACATAATATATATTTGATATGTCTAAAAGAGTTTTTGTAGTCCCTCACGATTTTACTTTCACAGCAGATAATGCACTTGACCACGCAATTAAATTATCTAAACAAATCAATGCTGAAATTGCTTTGGTTCACATTGTTGCAAAAGAAAATGAAATTGATTCATCTAAATCAAAATTAGAGTCTATTGTTAAAAGTTTTCCTGATTCAGAAATATTTTCTCATGTAATACACGGTAGTATATTTACTGATATTGGCAGCTATGCTGAAGAAAAAAATGCTGTTGCCATAATTATGGGAACACATGGGTCTAAAGGAATGCAAAAAGTTTTTGGCAGTTTTGCAATGAAAGTAATTATTAGTACAACTGTCCCATTTATGATTGTGCAAGATAATTCAGAAATAAAAACCATCAAAAACATTGTATTTTCTATCAACACCTCTATTGAAAGCTTACAGATTGTATCTCTGGCTGGAAACATTGCCAAGATGTTTGATTCGACCATTCACATAATTGGCCAAAAAGAGTCTGAATTACATAGAGTTAAGAAAATCAAATCAAATCTCGTTGGTCTAGCAAAACAGTTAGCCAAAATGAATGTGAATTGTAAATTAGATTTATTAGATGCTGACAAAGATTATGTAGCTTCAATGAATGAATACGCAAAATCTGTAGATGCAGATTTGCTTGCATACTCTTATGATTCAGATAAATTATTTGCTTCAAATGATAAATTTGCTCAATCTGTGATTTTTAATGATTTAAACTTGCCATCCATTATTATTAATTCTCAAACTGCTGTTAAAACATCATATTAATTTTATGGCTATCAAAATTGGAGATCATTTTCCTGGATTTACTTTAAATGATCATAATTCAAATGCTTTTGACACAAACTCATTACTAGGGAAAACTAATCTAATAATATATTTTTACCCTAAGAACGAAACATATAATTGCACTAAACAAGCTTGTAATTTTAGGGATGATTTTTCAACTTTTAGAAACTTAGATTGTGAAATAATTGGTGTAAGTAATGATAGTCCAAAAAGTCATTTATCTTTCAAAAAAAATCACAACCTACCCTTTACATTACTTTCTGATAGAAATGGAGAAATTCAAAAAAAATTAGAACTTCCTAGAAACATATTTGGTTTAATTCCTGGAAGAATCACATTTGTTATTGACAAAAAAGGAATTGTTATTAAAATTATTGATTCTGCTATTAATATGAGAAAGCACATAGAAGATGCTTTAAACTCTTTATCCAATTAAAATCATTATTTAAATTTTGGTCTAAAATTTGTTTTGGGTACATTCGAGACTCAAAAAAAAATTTATGAAAAAGCACCTTTTAATAATTCTTCTTTTAACTTGTATTTCAGCTCTATCACAATCTTCAATTGACAATCAAGTCATATGGTACAGTGGTACGTTTTATCCAGAACAAATTAATGCAGTAAATTCTCTAAATGATGGAAAACATTTTACCTCTCTAGATAATAATCGTAAAACTGGGGAAACAGAAATCAACAAATATTCTTATTTAGATTACACTAAAACAGCTACACTACTTTCTTCAAGTATTATTAATAATTTATCTATAGGAGATTATCAATTTAATTTTGATGAATCAAAAGTTTTAATTTCAACTGAAACAGAACCAATTTATAGGCATTCTTCAAAATCTAATTTCTATGTATATGATTTTAAAACTTCTATACTTAAAGAACTTACTGATTTTTCGAAAGGAAAACAGAGACTTGCAGAATTTTCCCCAAAAGGAGATAAGATTGCCTTTGTTAGAGAGAACAACATCTTTATTATCGATTTAAATACCAATCTTGAAACACAAGTAACATTAGATGGTAAAATAAATGAAGTTATTAATGGAGCAACTGATTGGGTATATGAAGAAGAATTCAGCTTTAACAAAGGTTTTCAGTGGTCATCAGATGGGTCTAAAATTGCTTATTATTCATTTTATGAAGGAGATGTGAAAGAGTTTCAAATGCAAATGTATGGCAATCTTTATCCCACACAATACAAATTCAAATATCCAAAAGCAGGTGAAGACAATTCGGTAGTATCTATTTTTGTATATGAATTAGATCAACAAAGAACAACACCTTTTGATATTGGAACAGATTCAGATATATATATACCTAGAATAAAATGGTCTAAAGACCCCAATGTTTTAACTGTTCAAAAAATGAATCGTTTACAGAACAATATTGAGCTATTAGTAGGGAATTTCTCTTCTGACAGACCAAATAGTCATGGTGTTAAAACAAAGACGATTTACAAAGAATCTTCAAAAACATACATTGACATACACGACAACCTTATATTTTTAGAAGGAGCTTCCAAATTCTTATGGACATCAGAAAAAGACGGATACAATCATATATATCTTATTGAGGGTAAAACACAAACACAAATTACTACTGGTAAATGGGAAGTAACAGAAGTTTATGGATACAATAACTTAGACAACAGCATTTATTTTCAAGCTGCAAAAGAGCATCCCACAAAAAGAGAAGTTTATTCCATAAAAATTGGCTCTAATGATTTAAGAAAATTATCCCTAAAAAGTGGAACCAATAGTGCTGAATTTAGCAAGACTTATGACTATTACATTCACTACAATACAACTGCCAATACTCCTCATTACATTACACTTCATGATAATTCTGGAAAACTTATTAAAGTTCTTAAAGATAATCAAGCACTAATTAAGAGAATGGAAAAGTTTAATTTATCTAAAAAAGAATTTTTCACAATTAAAAATGATGAGGGTCAAGATCTTAATGCATGGATGATTAAACCAACTAATTTCAAAAAAAATAAAAAACACCCTCTTCTTATGTTTGTTTATGGTGGTCCAGGAATAAA
>JAQWSL010000108.1 GCA_029243225.1 Flavobacteriales bacterium | reverse complement strand
TATTCTATTTGGCTTTAAATCAATTATTTTATCATAATAAGAAAACTGATTTTTCGCACCTAAATAAAGTGTTACTGTATCAACATCTGAATTAGGAAATTCTTTATTTATTTCTATTCCATGAGCTATTCCTTCTCTATTACCTACTGCAACAACATTAAAACCATTTTGCTTTAATTTAAGCATCGCACTGTTAGACATTCTCTCTGGATTAAGACTAGCTCCTAAAACTAAAGTTCTACTCATAATTAGAATAAATTATATATATAAAATTAACATCCACCTCCAGAAAAAGCATAGCTAACCACTGTCTCTGTAGAATCTGCATTATAGTGAACTTGGATATCTTCAGATTCAGAATAATAAACTTCTTTATAAAAGTATTCACAAGAACCAACTTGTTCAGTTTCTTCTTGTATATCATAGATTTCAAGAAGTTTTAATAATTGAATAACGTCTTCTCTTTTAAAGTTTGGGAATGTAACAGTACATTCATTACTAAAATCCATTTCACCTTCATAATCATGTACTAATACAGCTATTTGTTTTGATAAATTGTTTGAATTAGATGAATAATATTTATCTATTACTTTTTCTGAAATGTAATAGTCGTCTTCTGAAATATAATAGTCGCCTCCTTCAGCCAGTCTGCCATCTTCATGTAATTCTAAATCGTCATTACTATCATATGTAGAATCTTCTTTAAGGGAATAATGCTTTTTTAAATAATTAATCATTATAACTCTAAAGCTAAAACCACCTTTTTCAATTGTAGTATCTGGAATTGGATGATCAGAGTTAGAATTATTATATAAACTAAGTAAATTATTAAAATTTTCCTTTTTCAATTTATAGTAAGCCAATCTTTGATCATTAAGCATTTTTTCTTCGTACTTTGAGTAATCGAAAACTCCTTCCCATTTTAAAACTTTATCAATCTCAGAATACTCTCCTTCCAATGTATAAGATTCATATTCATCATTAAAATCTTCTTTTAGCATTATTGAAACTCCGCAAGGGTCAAATGAATTCACAAAACAAATTCGATCTTCTTTTGGGACATCTATTTCATTATTTAAAATGGCTTTTATTGTTTCTTCATTTGGGAAATGACAACAGAAAATCCAACTACCCCATTCTTTTAAAAAAAATAAGAACTGATTTTTTTGGTCTTTAAAAATAGGGTGATAATCATAGATACTGTCAGTTAAATAAAAATTATTACAATAAAAATCATCGCAATCCTCCCAACCCATACTAGATTGATTTCTTGATACAACATGGATATAAGGATAATCTGCAGTTTTAATTTCATGCACTGAAGAAGAATCCGATAAAACCTGCAATTTCTGAATAGGATCAAAGAAAAATGCAACTCTTTGCTGATTATCTGGAACACCAATAATATTGTTCATGTAATCTGTTTTAAAATTTAATTCCCCCTTCTTAATGTATCCAGAACATTTTGGCATACACGCTTTCCATGAGCCCGACTGCTGACAATCCTCTAAGTTTTCAATTTTAACAATGGTATGGTTTGCTGTAACAACAACACAACTAGAATAATCTTTGGCAAGAATTAAAGCTTCATTAATATTTTCTTTAGAAAGGATTATTTTTTCTATTGCTATATCTTCTGCTAAATCTTTGAAACTTAGAATTGGATTTACATTTGTATACTTCTCAATTGTTTTAACATCTCTCAAAAATTCAGTTACTGTGTTATCTGCCTGAAATACATCTTTAATTTCAGTATCGTTAGAAGATGTACATGAACCAAAAACCCCACCCAAAATGAAAATTATTCCTACTAATTTATTTTTCATCTATTAAATAATGTTCTAAAGTTTAATGAAATATTAATTTATTCAGAAGGTTGACCATCAATCCAAAGACCGCTATGAGCTACAGCCCCATCAACTTTAGTATAAGTTCCTTGACCATTAAAAAAGTCATTCTTCCATTCTCCATCATAATGATCACCCTCCCATTCTCCTTTTCCGTAAGTATAAGCTCCTTGGCCGTCTCTTTTATCGTCTTTCCAATCCCCAACATACTTAGTTCCATCACTCCAGTTCATAGTTCCTTCACCATTTCTTTTACCATCAGCCCACTCACCTTCATAATTATCAGACCATGAAAAAGACCCATATCCATTTACACAATCACCATCAATACACCCACCTTTATCAATACCTGTATCTGTATTATAACAACCTACAAATACAAATGAACAAACAAACAATGTTATAATTAATCTTTTCATAATTCTAAATTTAATCTAATATACTAAACTTATTTTCAATAATATGGTTGTAACATAGCCCCATTTTCATTAGAATAACATAGCTATAAAAAGCAGTTTTTAAAAAATGAAAAAGGACTCAATCTAAAAAAATTAAGTCCTTTTAAAAATGTGGAGAAGATGGGAGTCGAACCCACGACCTCTTGACTGCCAGTCAAGCGCTCTAGCCAGCTGAGCTACATCCCCAATTAGTTTCTTGCGATTCAAGACAAAACTATAAAATTTCTTAACAGACTTAGCATCAATTACTCATTTGATTTAACTCTTCATTCCATACATTTAGTCTTAAGCAACTAATTATAGCTCTAATACTAAATGATGTTGTTTTTGGATTTTGCAAACCTTTAATACTCTTCATCGCTTCTGGTAGCCTATAAAAAGGAATTGATGGATTTAAATGATGTATATGATGATATCCAATATTTCCAGTTACCCAAGCCATAAACTTATTCATTTTAAAATAACTAGAGGACTCTAATGCAGAAAACTCATAAGTCCATTCTTTATCACTTTTATATTTTGCGTCTGGAAAATTATGTTGTGCATAAAACAAATAGGCACCTAATGCAGAAGATATAAAATGAGGAATAATTACAACTAAAATTACTCTATGAGCACCAAAATAATAATAGATTAAAAATATATATAGAAAATGAAAAAGCAATGAAATTAATGAATCAAAATGTTTTTTAGGATTTGAAATAAAAGGATACAAGCACATTCCATATATAAAAGTAAATATGTACCCGAAAAGCATCACTAAAGGGTGTCTTACAAGCAAATAGCTTATTTTTTCTTTTTTAGAGCATTTATTAAATTTTTCTTTTGAAAAAATTGGATAAGATCCAATACTGGGCTTAAAAAATTTACCAATGTGTCTGTGATGGTAATTATGTGTTCTTCTCCAAACATTTATTGGAGCTAAAACATATATGCCATATATAAAATACATAGCTTGAGCTAGCTTTGATTTTCTTAAAATAGTTCCATGTGCATAATCATGATATATTACAAATGACCTTACTATCATCATAGTAATACCTATTGAAAAGATGTAACTTAACCATAAAAATGGAGCGTAAATAGTGAGCACTATAAACAACAATAAAAAAACAATTGACGAAGCAGAATAAAACCAAGTTAATTTTTTATTTTCTTTTCTAAACTTCAAAGTGGCCTTTATTAAATTCTTTTCCGTTTTCATTTTCATATAATTAGGATTGAGAATTAATTGTCTTTCTGTTGTTGTAAAGCAACTTAAAGTGTGACAAAACAGCTGAAGATAAATACTTTTTAGAACGATATTCTAGTCCATGTTTTGATGAAACCTTAATTAAAATCTTAGTTAAATCTGGATAATGAATGTGACAAATATTCTGAAAAAGGTGATGAATTACATGGTGATTAAAACCACCAAAAAGATGTGTGACAGTAAAACTATTAGTAGAAAAATCGCCTGCTGTTTTCAAATGATGATGTGACCAACTATGTGGCATTATCCCGTTTGAATCTGGCTCTGGGAAATTAGCATCTTCTCCAACATGAGTGCTTAACAAAACCATGGTTATACATAAACTAGCAAAAACAGTTAACAACAAAAAAAACAACAAATAATAGTAAAATGGATGTGTCAACACCCACCAAGGCAAGATGATTAATGAAAATAAATAGATTATTTTAAAGAAAATCATTTTCAAAACTTGCTTAATAGGGTATTTAGAGTTGTTATACCCACCAAGCCTTAATGAAAAAATATCTTTAAAATCTCTATAAACTACCCATCTAAAAATATAAATCATATATAAAAAAGGCATGTAGATATATTGAATAAAATGAAAAGGTTTGTGTTTATCTTTTGGAAAGATTTTAACAATGCTTGTTTGCTGAATGTCTGAATCATAATCCATTATATTTGGATAAAGGTGATGTGCTCCAACATGTCTATTCTTCCAATTATATGAATTGGTTCCTAAAAGGTCAAAAACATGAACTAAAATGTTGTTATGTTTATTTTTTGCAAAAATTGCATTATGAGCAGCATCGTGGCCTACATTTAGACCTAAAAAGACACCCCATAAGCCAATAAACGAATAGATGAATATTAGAAAAAAAACGTTATCTCCGTAATTGAAAATAGAAAAGTAAGCTATGAAATAAATGATGAAAAAAAAGATTATTTTAATAAACATAAACTTATTAGCTTGAGGGCTTAAGTTCTTTTCTTTAAAGTATTTATTAACCTCAAACTTCAAATCACTAAAAAAATAATCTTCTTCTTCTTTGAAATATATTTTTTGAGGGGATTTATAGTTCATTCGAAAACTCTTTTTTAAAAAACCAAATAGTTAAATCTTCATAGGGATGTTTTATTGAAGCGTATTCCTTGTATCCACTAATTTGATAAAGCTTTCTCACTCTGGGTATAGATGTCTCTAAACAAATATCCTTACCCAAATTCTTAGACATTTCAAACATTTCTCTTTTGATTTCATATGCAGCTTCATTTCCAACCACATTTTGATCTGTAGCAACTAAAAAACCAACTAACGCTCCTTTAGGTCTAGTAGCAGAAATTATTTTTCTGTATTTAATTAATCTATAAGCATTCACTATGCTACTATAAAAAAGAATTAAGTAAAATTTCCTTAATGTGTTTATTAAGCTTAATCTTCCATCATCAGTACTATAAAACAAAAGAGCTCCATTTTTGTCGTTTGTTATGTAGGCACCTTTTTTCACAAGACCTTCATGAAAAAGAATATTAATAGTTATTTTTCTAGCTGCATTTGATTTCCTTTTCAACACCCACATTATCCCAGGTGCATCAATAAATGCACTAACGAATATCTCCATTGCTCTCTTTTTATCTTTTTTGTCTTCAATCAAAATCATTGATTGCATGTTTTATGGCTTAAATTTAAAGTTAAATAAATGATAAAACAAAGATTTTATTAATGAAAAAGGACACGAAAAAAGACTTCATTTCACTCTTAATCAATTGTTAAACAATGTGTTAAAAAATAAAATAAAGATTAATTATTGAATAGCATCGAGAAGTAGGAAAAGGTAAGAATACATTAATATGAATTTAAAAAGAATCTAAATATCATTATCGAAATATTTCTCTGACAAAATAAAAAGTAGTTGCATTAAACTTGACAGCCAGTGCCAGTCAAGCGATCTAGCCAGCTGTGCTACATCCCCATTAAAAATTAACCACCTTTAAAAACACCGTTTTCAAAACGTCCTTTTTGTGTTATTTGACGCTTACCACAATAATATTGCAACATACCTTGTCCGTGCATTTTTCCATTCACCCACTGCCCAACATATTTTTGGCCATTAGCAAAGTTCATTGTTCCTTGTCCACTCATTCTACTGTGCTTAAACTCTCCTTGATAAACATCTCCACTTTTCCAGTACATTTTTCCATTTCCAGTACCTTCACCATTTACATATCTACCTACATATTTATCGCCATTTTTGAAAACATAAGTTCCTTCTCCATGTAATACACCATTCCTCCAACCACCAACATAGCTACTTCCATCGTAATATTTATAGGTGCCTTGGCCATTTTTACAATCTCCCTCTATACACCTTTTATCATGTTGACCATAAACAAGAGGCGATAATCCAATGAGTAGTAATGATAACAGGTATTGCATTTGTTAGAATTAATTTTTAACTACTCTTTGGAATATTCTATTGTTATCATTTTGAATTTCCACAATATATATTCCTCGAGTCCAATCTGAAGTTGATATGTTTAAGTTCCCATTAATTGACTGATTATGTACCAACTGCCCAGCAATGTTGGTTACTCTTAAAACTCCTTCACCCTCAAAGCTAATTGAAAGAACATTATTTACAGGGTTTGGAAAAACAAACGGACTCACAACTGTATTTAATTCATTAAACCCCGTAGAGCTGCATAAACTCCTTAAACCATCGAACCAATAATAAGCAGCTGTTAAAGCAGGTAAAACACAATCATTATGGTTACCACCTCCCATGTTTACTGCTTCAACATTTGATACTCCATTAGATAACATTGCTGATTCTGCAGAAATTGCATTTTGAAAAGTAACCTGCTCATCTCCAGTACAGTAATACATTTTAATAGGACGTTGAGGAGTCCAATCATGATTATCATTTGCAAGTAGATTTGTCCACAATGGATGCCCAAAAGTGCTCAATGAATTTGAGAAGTTAGCAACTACAGTATCAACCATAAGCGTATCAATATAACCAGAAAGCAGACTATTTAATGTGCCCATGCCTAAAGTAGTGTTATTACCATCGAAAAATGGTGGTACTATTGTATCGTATGGAGGGTTGAGAATATCCGAATAAGAAGTATAAAGGTTACCATAGACCATTTGATAAGATGACAACAAATAAACCAAATAACCGGGATTAGAATACGGGTAAGGGGATAAAATAGTATCTGCCATTGCACCAGACATTTCATATGGTCCAGAGCATGGAGCAGAACCTAAAACATTGAATTCTCCTAATAGGTTATTATCTTCTATATACTTATGAGAGGCCATTGCTGCATGACCACCTTGAGAA
>JAQWSL010000103.1 GCA_029243225.1 Flavobacteriales bacterium | reverse complement strand
TAGGTCTATTTTCCATATTATGCTTTATAAAATGGGAATTTAACAACTTTTGCCGCAACCTGTTTATTACGTATTTCTAAAAAAATATCTTGATTTTCTGACACATATTCAATATTTACATATCCTAAACCTATAGCTTTTTTAACAGATGGCCCCATAGTTCCAGAAGTTACATGACCAATTGCCATTCCATCTGCATTATTGATTTGATATCCATTCCTTGGAATACCTCTATCTATCATCTCAAAACCAATTAATTTTTTTGACACGCCTGCTTCTTTCTGATTTTTTAATTCATCAGAATTAATAAAATCTTTTGAAAATTTAGTTATCCAACCAAGACCAGCTTCTAACGGACTTGTCATATCATTAATATCATTCCCATACAAACAAAATCCCATTTCTAAACGCAAAGTATCTCTGGCGGCTAATCCAATGGGTTTAATATCATAAGGTTTTCCTGCTTCAAATAAACTATCCCATACTTTTTTTACAACTGAATTGGGAACATACAATTCAAATCCTCCAGACCCTGTGTAACCTGTAGCAGAAACAATTACATCATCAACTCCCGCAAAAAATCCTTTGTTAAAATGATAATATTTAATATCAGATAAATCAACATCAGTTAGTTTTTGTAGAACTTTAATTGCATTAGGACCTTGAACAGCTAAAAGTGACCAATCATCAGAAACATTGAGCATTTCAACTCCTTTTGAATTATGACTTGATATCCAATTCCAGTCTTTTTCAATATTGGATGCATTAACTACTAAAAGGTATTCATGCTCTTTAATCATGTAAATTAATAAGTCGTCTACAATACCGCCAATATCATTAGGAAGACAAGAGTACTGTGCTCTGCCAGGAAAAAGTTTTGAAGCATCATTTGAGGAAACTTTCTGAATTAAATCTAATGCATTAGGACCTTTTAAAATAAACTCTCCCATGTGAGAAACATCAAAGACACCTACTCCATTTCTTACAGTTTCGTGTTCAATATTTACTCCTTCATATTGAACTGGCATGTTGTAACCTGCAAAGGGAACCATCTTTGCTCCCAAATCAATGTGCTTTTGAGAAAGTGCTGTACTTTTCATTAAATGAATTATTGATTGTTAATAAGGGACAAATATAATTGTAAATATTTATCTCTTTGAGATATTGTTGAATACTTTTCCTCTATTGTTTCCCTTCCTTTCAAACCTATTTCATGTCTCAATTCTGGATTATCAATCAAGAGACTGAGGGTGTCAAACCACTGATCCTCACCTGCGCATAAAAATCCATTTTTAGCATGATCTATAATAGTGTTATTTGCACCTACTGCTGAAACAACAGCCGGCTTACCAGTAGACATATACAACAACCCCTTCATGCCACATTTCCCTTCTGTCCATTGATCTTTTGGTAAAGGCATTACACCAATATCAAAAGAATTAAAAAGTTCAACTTCTTTACTGTTATCCCACTTTTCACCAATTATTCCTAATTCATCATTCCTATAATTCTCATCACCAATAACTTTAAATGATATGTTATCGTTGTACTTATCCTTTAGTTTTTTGTATACATTAATAATTTTTTGAAAATGCTTTATGGTAGTATGACTTCCAACCCAGCCAATTTTAACTTTCTTTGATGTTCCATTTAAATGCATAGGAACGTAAAGTTCCGTATCAACAGTAGATGGAATAATAGTAACATTACTATTAAATTTAGTAGCATATTCTTTTAAGTAAACATTACCACAAGTCACATGAGCACATAAAGGCAGAATTTTTTCAATTTTCTTTTCATTTTTAAGAAAAGATAAAAGCTTATTGCTACTAGAAACATCTTTTATCCAAATGGCATCATCAAAATCAAAAACTATTGGAACTCCACTTCTAGAAAATAATTTCTCAAAAATTATGGACCTAGTTAAAACAGCTTCTCTATAAAGAACTATTAAATCATAATCTTTTACACTTTTATAATTTAGATATCTTTTTCTATAAGCATTTATAGCAATAAATCCTTTTTTTAAATAATTGTAAGAATTATATAAAATTTGATCATCTTTTTCGGAAATAATATTAGCAAGTTCACAAGAAATGCCATTTTCGTTGAGGAATGAGAAATATTGCTCAAAACGGTAACGTTGACCAGGTGACCGATCTAATCGGTGGTGAGCAATGAATAATATTTTTTTTTGTTTAATCAAAAGATTGACGAACTCATTAATTAAAAATATTCTCAAATATAACATTCATTCAATATGTATGAATACAAAATTTAAGAGGATATTAAATTATATTTGTTGAAATGTTATTGCCTTCAAAAAATGTACCTAGATGGACCATCTTTTTAATAGATGTAATTCTTACTATTTTTTCTTTGTCCATTGCTTATTTTATCAGGTTCGATTTCATAAACTTTAACAAACAAATTTGGGAACAAGAGTATGAAGTTTTAAAATTTGCTTTTCCAATATTCATTCTTGTTAGGATATTATCTTTTATAGTTTCTAAAACTTATGCTGGTATTATTAGATATACAAGTACACAAGATACTAAAAGATTATTTTCAACTATAACAGTTGGAACAGTTATTTTTCTTGCTATTTCTATAGTTAAAAATATTTTTTATGATGCTGTCAACTTTCTCCCTCTTTCAATATTAATTATAGAGTACCTCGTAACGTTATTCCTTCTTTTAACTTTCAGGGTGACAGTAAAACTTTCTTATGCTGAAAATCAAAAATCAAATGGCAAAAAGAAAAAAGTCTTAATCTATGGCGCTGGAAAGATGGGCGTAATCACAAAAAACACTCTCGAAAGAGATTTAAAAAATAAATTTGAAGTTATTGGCTTTGTAGATGACAATTTAAACAAACAAGGAAAGATGATTGAACGATGCCCTATAATTGGTATTGAAAAAGTTAGTCAATGGGCAAAAAACAAAAGCATTGAACACATTATAATAGCCATTAAAGATCCCTTTAAAGAAAATAAACGAAAAATTATTAATGAAGCTCTGAAAAACAAATTACGAGTTTCAACTGTTCCCCCAGTTGAAAAATGGCTTGGAGATTCATTTAGTGTAAAACAAATTCAAAAAATAAATATTGAAGATTTATTAGGTAGAGACTCAATATCTCTAAATAAAGAAAATATTTCTAAAGAAATAGAAAACAAGGTTATTCTAGTTACCGGAGCTGCTGGGTCTATAGGAAGTGAAATTTGTAGGCAAATAATACACTACAAACCAAAAAAATTAATTTTACTAGATCAGGCGGAAAGTAACCTTTACGATTTAGAGCATGAATTTAAATCTCAAGAATTTAATACTAACTGGGAAATTGTAATTGGCGATGTGACCAACAAATCAAGAATGGTGCGCTTATTTTCACATTTTAAACCAAACATGGTTTATCATGCTGCAGCTTACAAACATGTTCCATTAATGGAATTAAATCCATCAGAAGCTATTTCTACAAATGTAGCCGGCACCAAAAACTTAGTAGATCTTTCAAACAAATATAGTATTGACAAGTTTGTTTTGATTTCTACAGACAAAGCTGTCAATCCAACAAGTATCATGGGTGCATCAAAACGAATTGCTGAGATATATGCACAATCCTTTAATAAAAATTCACAAACTCAATACATTACAACAAGATTTGGAAATGTTCTAGGAAGCAATGGCTCTGTAATTCCATTATTTAAAAAACAAATTGCAAATGGTGGCCCATTAACAGTAACTGATCAAAACATAACTCGATACTTCATGACCATCCCAGAAGCATGTCAATTGGTTCTTGAAGCTGGAAACATGGGGAATGGAGGTGAAATTTTTGTTTTTGATATGGGAGAAAGCGTTAAGATAATTGACCTAGCAAAGAAAATGATAAAACTTTCTGGACTTGATGAAGAAGACATTAGAATTAAAATAACTGGACTTAGACCAGGTGAAAAGCTTTATGAAGAATTACTAAGTGATAGCGAAAACACTCTACCAACACATCATGATAAAATCTTAATAGGCAAGGTTAAAGAATATGATTTTCAAATTATTGACCCTAAAATATCTCAACTTATAGCTGAAGCTAAGAATCAAAAAAATGATTCATTAGTAAAAAAAATGAAAGATATTCTCCCAGAATTTATAAGTAAAAATTCTGATTTTACTAAATTTGACACTTAAATAAAAACATAGAACTTTTGAGAACATCCATTATCCTTGACACAGAAGTAAGAATTAATGAAATTCAACAAAAAATAAGAGCTGTCCTAGGCATTGAGAAAGACAACATCTCATTTGAATTTCATCAAATGCCTGAATATATAGATTTAGACTTAATGACAACAAGTCCTACTCACAAACAATCTTTTCTATTACATTCTTCTGAAGGTAGAGATAAAATTGAAGCTCTTGAACTAATGCTTAAATATGTTAAAAATCAATTATTCATTGAAGACTCTTACACCATTCAATGGAAACTTTTGGGCTCAAATGAAATTCATCAATCTTATTTTAGAGCAAAAAACATTATGGATTCTTTAGATAAGTTCTATTTTGGAAGAAGTTTTAGCTCAGTAATCGTTTATTCAATACAATTAAATCCACTATCTTAAAATGAATTCAAATACTAAAATAGAAATTAGATTTTCTGACATTGATGTTGCGGGTCATGTACACAACAGTAAGTATTTATGCTACTTCGAACTTGGTCGAATGGATTTCCTTTCTAAACTAAGTGGTGAAAATTGGAACTGGAGAAAAAAAGGATTAATTCTTGGAAGAAATGAAGTTGATTACTTAGTTCCTATTTACCTTAAAGACAAAATATTCGTGCGAACAATTTGCGACCATGTTGGAAATAAAAGTTTCACACTATCTTACAAAGTTTTTAAAACTCTAAAAAAAGAAGAAATACTTTGTACACAAGGAAGAAGCACGCTAATCTGTATGGATTACGAAAAAAATGATTCTGTCCCTATTTTTGATGACTGGAAAAAAAACTTAATGGATTCAATGAATCAATAATATAAACTCATTTGGCAGTTTTTAAATAACTAAAATAAATGTTAAAAGCTGATTTCACATCTCACACATTAATTTTCAATAACCCTAGCGGTACTAGTAGAGGGGTTTTAAATACTAAACCCAGTTGGTTCCTAAGAGTCTGGAATGAAAACAATCCAAACATTTATGGTATTGGAGAATGCTCTCCCATTAAGGGCTTAAGTATTGACCCAATTGATGCTATTGATAAAAAGTTAACCCAAATTTGTAACAACATAAACAATATTGACAGTATCGACATTGACCAATTTCCATGTATTAAATTTGGAATTGAAACCGCATTTAAAGATTTAAAAAATGGAGGAAGAAAAATAATTTTCAACAACTCATTTTCTAGATCTCAATCTAAAATAAAAATCAATGGTTTAATATGGATGGACAACAAAGAAGCAATGCTAAATTCCATTCGTATAAAAATAGAAAATGGGTACAATTGCCTAAAACTAAAAATTGGTGCAATTGATTTTTCGGACGAGCTATCTCTTCTAGCTTTTATAAGAAAAGAATTTAATTCATCTGAGCTTGAAATTAGAGTAGATGCAAATGGAGCTTTTATTAAAGAAAATGCACTGTTAAAGCTAAATTCTTTAGCTAAATTCGATATACATTCAATAGAACAACCCATAAAACCAAAGCAATTCTCTACTATGAATAAACTTTGCAATGAATCCCCTATTCCGATTGCATTAGATGAAGAATTGATTGGTATAATTAACAATCAAAGCCAAGAGAACTTATTAGACACCATCAACCCCAAATACATTGTGTTAAAACCTAGTCTTTTAGGAGGGTTAGATTCGACAAAAAGTTGGATAAAATTAGCTGAAAAAAGAAAAATAAAATGGTGGGTTACTTCTGCTTTAGAATCCAACATTGGACTCAACTCAATCGCACAATTTACTGCCGAATTTTCAAACAAGCTTCCACAAGGTCTTGGTACAGGTCAGATTTACAAAAATAATATCCCATCTTTTCTTGAATTAAAAGCAGATGAATTATACATAAACAATGAATTAGAATGGGATTTAAGTAATTTAAAATTCTGATGCTTAAAATTTACAACGCAATTAACATCCATAAATTACACAAACAAATTTTATCTAAAATAGATGCTGATTTGCCTTTGTTTATAAAAAAATGGAATGACACAACAAAATTTCTTTCAGTAGACACATCAGGATCCACAGGAAATCCTAAAACAATCACACTCAGCAAAAAGGCTGTAATTAATAGCGCAAAAGCTACAAATAGTTTTTTCGGGTTAAATGAATCTAATCTATACTTAATGTGCCTGCCAATAAAATATATTGCAGGGAAAATGATGCTAATAAGAAGCATAGAATCAAATGCGAAAATGTGTTTTGCAAATTCTTACTCAAATCCAATTAAAGATTTAGATCAACCCATAGACTTTTGCGCAATGACTCCCTTTCAACTTAAAAATTCAATAACCTCTTCTAAAGAAAAGTTCAAATGGATTAAAACCTTAATTATTGGAGGCGGCATTATAGACAAGAAACTTGAAAAGGAACTATATACCATTTCAACTAATTGTTATCAAACTTTTGGGATGACTGAAACAATTTCACACATTGCTCTAAGAAAAATTGATTCTAAATTATCTTCAAATCAATACAACTGTTTAGATCATGTTACAATAAATTCAAATGAAATAAATCAATTGATAATTAACTCAAAGAGTTTAGGCATAAAAAACATGATTTCAAATGACATTATCGAACTCATTGACAATAAAACATTTAAATGGATTGGTAGGATCGATAATGTAATAAATTCTGGGGGAATTAAACATTACCCAGAACTATTAGAAAAAAAAATAGAAGAACATCTACAAGGAACAATATTTTTTATTGACAAAATTGAACATACTGAGCTTGGAGAACAAATCATTCTTATCATTGAAAACTCTAAGAACATAAAAATCAAAACCGATATTTTCAAAAATTTTAGTTCATATGAAATACCTAAAAAGATATTTGAATTAGATGAATTTATTTATACCAACAATAACAAAATAAACAGACCAAAATCAAGAGCTAAGGCAATCAACTTAAACAAATGGTATAAACTCGATCAATAGCAAAAAAATCATCTTTCACAACCTTCTTTTTATTTAAAACATCACTATTTGGAATCATAAGAAAATCTATTTTTATTTTATCTTGTCTTAAAGTTGCGTTTGACTTAACAGGTCTAATTACAGCTCTTAATGCAAGATAATTTCTAACAGTAATTGGCTTTTGGAATTCAACTAAATACCACCCATTCTCATTTGAAATATTTAACTCTTTAACAACAACACCAATTACAGGTAATTGACTAGATAAAAACGGATTAGTTTTGTTAGTAAAGAATCTTAATTTAAGGCCATTTTGTTTTTTGTCATAAAAAAAAGTTCTCAATCCATTAAGAGTAAAATAAGGAATGAAAGAAAAAACACTAATTGCTTTCCACTCCCCTCTCTTAACATTAATACTTGAAAATAGAATTGCCAAAAAGGTAATTATCATTAATCCATTAGGTAAATTTTTTATTGCCATTTCATTTGCATAGCTACTTCCGTTATTAATTCCAATTATAAAATACTGAAACATATAAACTCCAATTAATCCAATTATTAATTGAAAAGCCATCTTTTCTCTTCTCAAAGAAATTTCATAATTATAAAAATTTGAAATATTCAATGAATTATTTATCATAAACATAAAAGCTATTAAACTAAGAAAGAAAAACATTGTATTTAACATGCCAAGATTATAAAACAACAAGAGGTCATATACACCATGACCAACTGAAGCTATAACAAAAGAACCAATTAATACATGTAAAGATGAATATCTGTTTTTGCCTCCAAAATCAATCTTAATAAATGAATATGCAACTATAGAAGCCCAAAACATGTGACCAACAACAGCATAAACTGTTCTAATAAAAATCACATGAAATTGATATTCTTTGAAGTATAAAATATTTTCCATAAAAGCAAAACCAAGAGCAGATACAGATGCATACAGGATATAATCGTAGGGTTCATCTATGAATTTGAAAAACTTCAACACTAATAAGAATGGAATTATTTTAACTAACTCTTCAACACCTCCAATAACAATAGAACAATAGAAAAAATCATTAATAAAATCATTACCAGAAAAATAAAGCTGAAAAAAATGTTCAATAAAATCTCCTATAGGATATACAAAAAAAGTAAACCCTGCTCCCAAAGTAAAAACAGCAAATAAATTCAACCAAGCCTCAGACTCGTAAATATCAAATCTTCTTAGAAAATTAAGCCATAAAAAAGAAATTAAGAACGCTGTTATTGCAGATAAAAAAGTAAACTGATCTAAAGTTCTTCCAATTATTTGAACACTGTAATTTAAAAAATCTTTGTTCTTAAATGAAACTTTCTTTTTGACACTTCTTGACAAGAATTCATTCAAATTTTCATCATAAACTAAGGACAAAATATTTTCCCAATCATTGTTTTGATCATAAATGGCATAAAGAAATTGAGTTGATCCTTTTAGATAACCATTATTATTGATTTCTGTTTTAAATGAGTTTACAGCTAAATCAAATTCACTTTTTTCTTTTTCTTTTAATCCTATTAAAAAATTATAGTATTTAATTTCTTTATTGGAGACAAAAGAAAGATAATCAAAATCATATTTATAAGATGAGTAATAGTCTAGGTAACAAAGCATCAAAAAACCAATGTTTTTTGATCTTATTTGATCACTTTTTGTCATTGAATACAGAAGCGAAATGTAATTATTTATCTGTTGATTAGTGCCATAATCAAATAAAGTTTTAGCCATTAGAAAATGAGCATCTATATCATTTTCATTTTCATCAATTAATAAGTCACACCCTTTTATTATGGTTTGGTTTGAGCCATTTTCAATTCCGTATTCTACAAACTTTTTAGGATCATCAAACTTTTTTTCTTCTGAAACATTCACATAAAGAACAAATCCAACTATAAAAACGAAAATTAAAATTAAATCAGCAAATGTTTTAAATCTCCAGAATTTTTTCGCTCCTATTTTCTTTCTTGCAACCCTATAATGAGACAACACAAATGTGAACAAGTAAAAAATAAAAATTGCAATAACAATGCTATCTATAGACATTAATTAATTTTAAGAAAATTTTGGGGTAGGTCAATTTAATTGTAAGATTAAGATACACAATAAACTTTATAATCTTATTATATTTGATAAATCCTTTAAATCAATATGTTTATTCACTTTACTAATACAATCATTTTATTTTTTGCGCTTAACTTAACTCACAATCATTATGTGAGTATTGCTAATGTTAATTTAAATAATAAATTAAATAAGATTGAAATAAGTATTGAGTTTACAGCACATGACTTTGAAAAACAAATTAGTGATGACTATAATCTAAATTTAAATCTTGGGAACAGCAAAGAAATAGCTAATACTAATTCAATTATAGAAAATTACATTTCAAAAAATTTAACTTTTCAAACAAACAAAAAAACTATTGAGCTTAAGCTAATTGGAAAAGAAGTCAACAATGATGAAACTATGTTTTTGTATTTAGAAGGGACTATTCCAAAAAATATAAAAGAATTAAGAGTTGTAAACACACTTTTAATTGGCTCTTTTGTTCAGCAACAAAACATTCTACATTTAGATGGAATTATCAAAGAAAGTTTTACATTTAGTAACAAGAACAAAACAAAAACATTTTTCTTAGAAAAATAACACAAATTTCATGAAGAGGACATTACTATTTTCATTAATATTTATTATTAATTTTTCATATTTAACTGGTCAAAATACTAATGAAAGCAAGTTTAAACAACTATATGACCAATTAGCAACCCCAAATATATATAGAACAGCAGCTGGTGCTCCTGGTCATAAATATTATCAAAATAATGCTCATTATTCAATGGACATTACCTTAAATGATCAAGAACAAAAAATCACTGGTAAAGAAACCATTACATATGTAAACAACAGTCCTGATGCACTTGAATACCTTTGGATACAATTAGACCAAAACGTTAGATCCAAATCATCAGATAGTTATAAAATAGCTACAGGTGATATTAACGGAATTAGTTCAAAAAGTATCAAAAGAATATTTCCTGAATTTGATGGTGGATTTAACATTAGCTCTGTTACAGATAAAAATGACAAAAAAATTAATTACATCATCAACAAAACAATGATGCGTATTAATTTAGATAAACCCCTACTTTCTGGTTCTCAATTTGAATTAAAAATTGAATGGTGGTACAACATTAACGAAAGAGCTAAAATTGGTGGTAGATCTGGATTTGAATACTTTAAAAAAGATGATAATTACTTATACACTATAGCCCAATTTTTCCCAAGAATGTGTGTTTACAACGATGTTGAGGGTTGGCAAAATAAGCAATTTCTTGGAAGTGGAGAGTTTACACTACCATTTGGAAATTATGAAGTTAACATTACTGTTCCTGCCAATCATATTGTTTCAGCTACTGGTGAATTAATAAATGAAAAAGAAATTCTTTCTCAAAAGCAGCTTCAACGCTTAGAGGAAGCAAAAAATTCTTTTGAGAAACCTGTCTTTATTGTAAATGAAAAAGAAGCAATTAAGAATGAAAAATCTAAGCTAAAAAGCATGAAAACATGGAAGTTTAAAGCGAAAAATGTTAGAGATTTTGGTTGGGCTTCATCAAAAAAATTCATTTGGGATGCCATGAACGTCAAACAAGAAACTAAAAATGTAATGGCCATGTCTTTTTACCCAAAAGAAGGGAATCCATTATGGGAACAATACAGCACCAAAGCTGTAGCTCATACCTTAAAAACATATTCAAAATATACATTTGATTATCCTTATCCTGTTGCAATCTCTATTCACTCTAAATCTATAGGGATGGAATATCCTATGATTTGCTTTAACGGTGGAAGACCTGATAAAGATGGGACTTACTCTGAAAGAACTAAATACGGAATGATAAGTGTGATTATTCATGAAGTTGGACACAATTATTTCCCTATGATTGTTAATTCAGATGAAAGACAATGGACTTGGATGGATGAAGGTTTAAATACATTTCTTCAATTTCTAAGTGAAAAGGAATGGGATTACAATTATCCAAGTAGAAGAGGTCCTGCATATAAGATTGTTAACTACATGAAAGGTAATAAATCAACTATATCACCAATAATGACCAACAGTGAATCCATTCACCAATTTGGGAATAATGCGTATGGTAAACCCGCAACGGCTTTAAACATTTTAAGGGAAACCATTATGGGTAGAGAACTTTTTGATTATGCATTTAAAACTTATTCCAAGAGATGGATGTTTAAGCACCCCACACCAGACGATTTCTTCAGGACTATGGAAGATGCAAGTGCGGTTGATTTGGATTGGTTCTGGAGAGGATGGTTTTTCACTAACGACCATGTTGACATAAGTTTAGATAAAGTAATTCCATATAAAATAAATAGTCAAAACCCGACTGTAAATAAAGGTAAATTAAGAAAGGAATTTGATGAAATAAATTCAAATGACATTTCTAATCAGCGAAATAAAGAAATGGTAACCTACCTTAAAACAGATAATAAACTAGCTGATTTTTACAATTCTTACGATAGATTTGAGGTGACAGAAAAAGAAAAGAAAAAATATAAAGATTTTTTAGCTAACCTTAGTGAATCAAATAAATCATTATTAAATACTGATTATTATTTCTACGAGCTTTCATTTTCTAATTTAGGAGGATTAGTAATGCCTTTAATCTTAGAATTTGAATTTGAAGATGGCACCAAATCAATGAAAAGAATACCAGCTGAAATTTGGAAAAAAAACAACGATAAAATTCAAAAAGTTTTTGGTTTTAAAAAAGAAGTTAAAAGCATTTATCTTGATCCATTTTTAGAGACTGCTGATACTGATCTGAACAATAATTCATGGCCAATGATTTATCATCCCTCAACCTTTGAACTATTTAAAGAGAAATCAAGTTGGGAGAAAATGAAAAAATCTAATCCAATGAAAGAAAATAAAAAGAAATAATGTTATTTAATAAGCAAAACATCTTTAGCATAGCTTTATTAAGTCTTTTTACATTATCACAAACTAATTTAAAGGCTAACACAAGCCACTACACTCTTTCTTACAGAGATGACCCAGCTACAACAATAACAGTTGGTTGGTCTGGAGATGATGGAATTGTATATTATGGAACTACAGATTATGGAACTAATTACAATTCATACCAACTAAATCATTCAACAGATAGAGTCTTAACTCACAAAGGACAAAACAGGAAATTTTCTAGACTTACAGGGTTGTCTCCAAACACCTTGTATTATTTTGTCATTCATGATGTAAATGGTAATACTAGCCAACGATTTAAGTTTCATACTTTATCAGATAACACAAATGATCCTATTTCATTTATTTCTGGTGGTGATTCTCGTGATGGTTTTTCTTTGCTTGGAATTTACATCGAAGATTGTCCATCTGGAGATTGCCGTGAAAGAAGAAAAGACGGTAACACCATCGTATCTAAAATAAGACCGGATTTCATTGCTTTCAATGGTGATTTCGTACAAAATCAAATAACATCAGATATATTTCAAGAATGGAACAACTGGCTAGAAGATTGGCAACTTACAATATCTAGTGATGGTAAAATGTATCCATTAGTATTAACACAAGGTAATCATGAAGATAATTCGGATATGTACAACCTATTCGATATTCCACAAGATGAGTATTATTCTCTAAATATTCACAATGGATTATTTAGACTTTACTCATTAAGCTCTGAAGTTGGGGCTTGTGATAACACACAACTTAATTGGCTCACTAATGATTTACAAAACTATACAAATACTCCATTAGAACCTTATTGGAAAATTGCACAACACCATAATCCTACCTATGCGATGGCCTTATATGGTTTAAATCAAGATCAGATGGATTGTTGGACAGATAAATTTGAAACATACGGAATTGATTTAGTTTTAGAATCTCATTCTCACACTACAAAATGGTCTTGGCCATGTATAAGCAATGCTAACAATGATGCTTTTGAGGTTGATCAAATAAATGGCATAGTGTATTTAGGTGAAGGGCAATGGGGTGCTCCTCACAGAAGTTTAGATTATACAGGAACTGACCAAAAACCCTGGATTAGAGACCAAGCTGTTTTTGATAATTTCTTTTTTATAAGAGCATCAAAAGACACCATTCAAATTGAAAATGTCAGTTTCGAAAATATTAGTTCCATTGCTACAATAAATGATGACATTTTAGGTTCATTTTTACCAAATGGAACGACAACGTGGAACCCGTCTAACGGAAATACTATTTACATAACTCAACAAAATGTTGGAATAAATAACACAACTAATACCATTTCTAACATCTACCCGAACCCATCTAAATCTACTATTCAATTAGATTTCTCTAAAATAATGATTAACAATACTTTAGAAGTATACAATAGTCTAGGGAAGCTTTGTATGAAAGAGGAGATTAACAATGTATCTTCACATGAATTAAACATAGAGTCTCTTTGTAATGGTGTAAATTACATTCTAATTAAAGATAAAAATGGAAACATTGAATCACACAAAATAATTAAAACAAAATAATGTATACTTTTAAAATAAATGAGTAATATTAAAACACCCTTTAGCATTGAGCTTGTCACACTCTAACCCCCATCACACAAACATCATCTATTTGCTCTAGATTACCTGTCCAGTTTTCAAAAGTGTATTGAAGAACATCTCTTTGTTTCTGCATGGGTTCACCATTTATAGAAAGCAATAGCTTTTTAAGATTTGCTTTTTTGTACTTCTTCCCCTTCTCTCCACCAAACTGATCCGCAAATCCATCTGTAAAAAGGTAGACACAATCTCCTTTAAACAAGTCTATAGTGTGTGTGGTAAAAGGTTGACTATTTCTATATACCTATAGGTTGATGGTTTGTTGGGGGCGAACATAAGCTTGCTCAGCTAAAGAGCTAAAGCAAATAATAAAAGCTATGAAAAACGAAATAAGTTTTTGCATATTTTAAATATAGTGAAAACAAATATTAAATAGATTAAACCCTATATGTTATCGC
>JAQWSL010000090.1 GCA_029243225.1 Flavobacteriales bacterium | reverse complement strand
CAAAACAACAACAGAGATTGGTTCAAGGACAACAAAAACCTACACGATAATTCAAAAAAAGCTGTAATAAAATTTGCTGAACAACTTTTTCATCAATTAAAAAAGGAAAACGACTTAGATGAATTTAAGGTTTTTAGAATCTATAGAGACGTTCGTTTCTCTAAAAACAAAACTCCATATAAAACTCATTTTGGAATTGGTTTTCATAGAGAAAAACCAAAATTTCGTGGTGGTTATTACCTTCATTTAGAACCTGGAAATTCATTTATAGCTGCTGGATTTTGGCAACCAAACAAAGATGATTTATTACGAATCAGAAAAGAAATTGAATTAGACCATGAGAATTTTATTAAAGTAATAACTGAACCTTCATTGATAAAAACTTGGAACTCACTCAAGGGAGAACAATTAAAAACAGCTCCAAAAGGTTTTGATAAAAATCATCCTGGAATAACATCACTTAGATTTAAACAATTTATTTATTCTCAGGAAATTTCAGATAGCAAATTACTTAATACTAATTTCGATAAATTTCTAATTAATGAATTTAAAAGCATTTATCCTTTTTTTAATTACATGAGCGAAGTACTTACTACTGATTTAGATGGAGAGACTTTAATTTAATTTTTTCAAATTCAGGCAAACATCTTAAAATTCTTACGTCAATCTTTTAAATATGACAATTAATTTTATTTTAGATCATCAAAAAATTACTACCCTAAACTCTAATAAATGAAAGTGATTATCTTAGTTGTCCAAGTTGCAGATTCTAGTACAGCTGACGAGCTTAAAGAAAGAAATTTTAAATAAATTGATGCTGTTTGTATAATGAGTATAAAAATTTAACAATTTAAAACTAACAACTATGAATACTAATTTGAATAAAAACTCTATTATGAAAAATACTTTTTTCATAATCACACTGTTAACGGTAGCAATTACTTATAGTTTTAAAACAAATTCTGAACGTTGCTTAATCGAAGATTTTCAACCTCGCTCAAATGGTGCTGCCTTAATGGGAATAGGTGACAGAACAGGCAGTCCAATTTCCGGAGGTGCAACATGTGCCGCATGTCATGGAGGAGCTAGTTTAAATACCGCATTATCAATTACTGTTTCTGATGCAAACGGAAATATTGTTACCGCTTATAATTCAGGAACAACTTATACATTAAGATTTGAGGTTACTAGTAACTCTTCCAATTCTTACGGTTTCCAGGGAGTTGCTTTAACAAGTAATAACTGGCAAGCTGGATTAATGGGCACACCTTCAACATCCAATACTCAGGTTACAAATTTAGTATCTACTGGAGGTGGCTTACAATATGCCGAACATTTGGGAGCATCACCCACAGGAATATTTACACTTCCTTGGACAGCACCAAGTTCTGGTTTTGGAGATGTTACTATTTATGGTGTTGGATTAGCAGTAAATGGAGATGGTAGTACATCAGGCGATAATGCGTCAGCTGCAGTTTCTATAATAATTCCTGAAAGCGTTTCTACTTCAATAACATATACCCAAGGCATTTATTGCCAAAATGAAACTGACCCATCCCCTACAATAAATGGCACTAGTGGTGGAACTTTCTCTTCATCTACAGGTCTATCAATAGATGTAAATAGTGGAGAAATTGACCTTTCATTATCAACTCCTGGAATTTACATAATTACCTATTCATATTCTGGTGGAACGACTCAATATACAGTAGTAATTGAACCTACTGATAACGCAGATTTTAGCTACTCTAGCTCAACTTATTGTGCAAACCTCGGAATAACAACTCCTGTCGTTACGGGACTTCCTGGTGGCACATTCACTACAACTTCATTTGGATTAACTTTAGATCCAAATACTGGTGTAGTTGATTTACTAAACTCTTCAGGCGGCCCTCATGCCATTACTTATACTACACCTGGTCCTTGCTCTAATTCGTCTACAGATTCTATAACAATTATTGTAATTGATAACTCTATTTCTGCAAATGGAAATGTGCTATCAGCAAATTTAAGCGGAGCTGCTTATCAATGGTTAGATTGTGACAATGGCTTTTCTCTAATTAATGGGGAAACAAATCAAAGCTATACTGCGAATACTAATGGAAATTACGCTGTTAAAGTTACTCAGAATGGGTGCAGCTCTATTTCTGATTGTATTTCAATTTCAAATATTGGTGTAATTGAGAATACTTTTGGACAAGAAATTATTGTTTTGCCTAATCCTACAGCTGGTGAATTAACCATTGAATTAGGATCAATGCATGAAATTATAGTTGCTGAACTATTTTCAATAGATGGCAAGAAGGTTGGCAGCTATTCATTTAATAAAATGAGTAAGCTAAATTTATTAATTGAACAACCAGCTGGTTATTATCTAATTAGCTTAAGAGCTTCAAATGGAAATCATGCTCAAATTAAAGTTCTTAAAAATTAAGTAAGCTAAAAAAAGCCATTACTGAAAAGTGTTTAACCATTACTGTACCATTTAATTGGGATCGGATTATAGAATAAATAATATGGCAATGGATACTAATATATCATCAGTTAAATCAAAAATAATTATTGTAATTACACTTATTGTTGTTGCAATCATTACAACAATTAATCCTGTTTACCCAAACGAACAATTTTTACAGCATATGGGCACATTACTAATAAGCCTAATATTGGTGGTAGACCTAAAAAGAAACAAGCTTAAACTAGCAGCGTTTATTGCGGTAGCACTTTTTATTTTAATTCATATTATAGGTGCAAGATGGATCTACTCATTTGTACCCTATGAAGATTGGCTAAATACATTCTTTGGTTGGGATTTAAATAGCCCTAGAAACCATTACGATAGATTTGTTCATTTCCATTTGGAATACTCTTTTCCCCCTATTTATACGGAATTTTTTCTACACTTAAAATTAAGAATGTAACTAATCTTATTTTTGCTTGGGCGCTAGTTCAATCTTTTAGTGTTTTTTACGAAGTTTTTGAGTGGATGCTAACTCTAATAAATGGAGATATAGCAACAGATTACAACGGACAGCAGGGAGATGTGTGGGATGCCCAAAAAGACATGGCTCTTGCTATGCTTGGATCAACACTAACAGCTTTATACTATCTAGTATTTAAAAGAAAAAAGTAAGCTAAAAAACATCCTCATCTACTTTTTTAGAATTAAAGTAATTATCTGAAAAATTATAGTTTACTTCTTTCCCCCTAAAACCATAATCATTAAAGATTAAAAATTTGAAAGTGTTAAACCCTTTTAATGTCTTTTTAAAAATAAAAACCTTTTTCAATTGTAAGTGAAAAAATAATGGAAACAACAAAGGGTAAGCAAGAATTCCAACAAGAAATTTAAGCCCATTAAATTCTCTCCAGTTGTAAATAGAAATAATCAAAAACCAAACTAGGCCAATTAATAAGTATAAATACAATACAATCATATTTTTTAATTTCTAAAGCATATATTTTAAGCTTTTTGAAGTTTTCTAACTCTATAAATAAG
>JAQWSL010000086.1 GCA_029243225.1 Flavobacteriales bacterium | reverse complement strand
CCGTAAACTTTTAAGATGGCACATTCAGGAGCAAATTGTTCAATACCTTTTAAAGTAGCTTCTTCTTTTGAAAGTCCATTTTTAACTAAATCTTCAATTGCATCTTCAATATTTTGTGTTGCTCTATATGTAGCAGATTCGCAAGCAAATGTTCTTATGCATTGTTCTGCTAATTTATGTCTAATAGCTCCGTATTTAGAGATTGGCCTGTTAAATTGCTCTCTCTCATTTGCATAAACTACTGATTCTGTGATGGTACCTTTAGCTCCTCCCATAACACCACCTGCTAATTTTATTCTGCCAATATTAAGAATGTTTACTGCAATTTTAAACCCTTGTTCTCTTTTGTATAACATGTTTCCAATAGGGATTTTTACATCATTAAAGAATACTTGTCTAGTCGAAGATCCTTTAATCCCTAATTTCTTTTCTTCGGCATTTAATGTGATGCCTTCAGTTGTTCCTTCAACTAGGAATGCGGTAAGGTTTTTATCATCATCAATTTTGGCGAAAACTGTAAATAAGTCTGCAAATCCAGCATTGGTTATCCACATTTTCTGTCCGTTTATAATGTAGTTTTCACCGCTTTTATCTAAAGTTGCTTTTGTTTTTGCAGAATTCGCATCAGAACCAGAGCTTGGTTCTGTTAAGCAATATGCAGCTTTCCATTCTCCCGTTGCTAGTTTAGGAATGTATTTTTCTTTTTGTTCTTGATTTCCGTAATAGAGTAGTGGCAATGTTCCAATTCCTGTATGTGCACCATATGCTACTGAAAAAGAGTGTCCAGTTCCTAATGCTTCTGTTGCAAGCATTGATGTAATGAAATTGACACCAAGCCCACCCAGATTTTCAGGAACTGAGAGACCTAACAAACCAAGCTCTCCAGCCTTATTCATAAGCCCAGCCATTAATTTAGGATCTTTTGTACTGTCTATTTCATCTAAAATTGGAATAACTTCTGTGTTTAGAAAATCTACACACATTTGAGCAATCATTTTTTGCTCTTCTGACCATTCTTCAGGAATGAAGATGTCGTTGCAATTGGTTTCTCTAACTAAAAATTCACCGCCTTTAATAGCTGATTTCGTTTCTTCTTTTATTTCACTCATGATATTTAATTTAATAATTCAAAAATTCCACATGCTCCTTGTCCAGTACCAACACACATTGTAACTGCACCATATTTTTGTTTTCTTCTTCTCATTTCGTTAAGAAGTTGAACTGTTAATTTTGCTCCAGTACATCCTAAAGGGTGACCAAGAGCAATTGCACCACCATTAACATTAACGATACTTGGATCTAATTCTAATCCTTTTAATATTGCAACAGATTGAGAGGCAAATGCTTCATTAAGCTCTATCTGTTCTAAGTCATTTTGCTTCATTCCAGCTTTTTTTAATGCTTCTGGAATAGCATAAAGTGGACCAACACCCATGATTCTTGGAGCAAGTCCAACAACTTTGTAATCTACTAATCTAGCAATAGGTTCAACATTTAACTCTTTAACCATTTCTTCAGACATTACCATGACAAATGCTGCACCATCTGAAGTTTGAGATGAATTTCCTGCTGTCACACTACCACCGTTTTTAAATACTGGTCTTAATCTAGATAGTGCTTCTATGCTTGTTCCTTTTCTAGGACCCTCATCTGTGTCAGCGATAAAGTTTCTTTCTTGACGTTTTTCATTGCTGTCTAAATAAACTTCGTTGATGTTAATAGGAACTATATCATCCTTAAATAAGCCCTTTTCAATTGCATTTAATGCTTTCATATGAGATTGATAAGCAAACTCATCTTGTTCTTTTCTAGAAACGCTAAATTCATCAGCAACAGCTTCTGCAGTTAAGCCCATACCCCAATACCAGTCTGGATGCTCTTGACTTACTTTAGAGTTTGGAACAATTCTCCAACCTCCAAATGGAATAGGAGACATGGTTTCAACCCCACCCGCAATAATACAATCTGCAGCACCAGCTTGTATTTGATTAGCAGCTAAAGCAATTGTTTGAAGACCTGAAGAACAATATCTATTGACTGTCATTCCTGGAACTTTCTCAGTGTTAAGTCCCATGAGTGAAATCATTCTTCCAATATTTAACCCTTGTTCTGCTTCAGGCGTTGCATTGCCAACAATGACATCGTCAATTCTGTTTGGGTCAAGGTTTGGAAAATCTTTCATTAAATGTTTAACCACATCAGCAGCTAAATCATCTGGTCGAGTGAATTTAAATAAACCTCTTCCTGATTTTCCAACTGCAGATCTGTATCCTCCTACTATATAAGCTGTTTTCATTGTTGTATGTTTAGTTTCTTAATATTTTACCTTTTTGAAGAAGGCTTTGTAACCTTTCTAATGTTTTTTTCTTAGTACAAAGTTCTAAGAAAGCTTTTCTTTCGATGTCTAATAGATATTGTTCGGAAACTTCAGTAATCTGAGACAGGTCACCTCCACATAACACATAACCAAGTTTTTCTGAAATAACTAAATCATGCTCAGACATGTAATTTCCACTTTTCATGGAGTCTGCACCAACATAAACTATACCTAAACCTTCTTTTCCTAATACTTTAATGTCTTTTCTTTTTGCTTTTTGAACATATCCTTTATTGGCTAGTTTTAAACACGCTTCTTTGGCATGTGCAATTTGATTTGCTCTAGAAGTTATTACCTCATCAGTACCATTTCTCAAGTATCCCAATTCAAATGCTTCATGAGCAGAAGTGGATACTTTTGCTTGACCAACTGTGAGGAATTTTTCTCTAAAAAGGTTGATTCTCATGTCACCGTTATTTAGTTCATCTGATAATCTTAGCGCAAATTCTTTTGTGCCACCTCCACCAGGAATTAACCCAACACCAAACTCTACTAGTCCCATGTATGTTTCAGCATGTGCTACTACTTGATCTGCATGTAGGCAAATCTCACAACCACCTCCAAGTGTTAATCCGTGTGGAGCAGCAACAACTGGAATTGATGAGTACCTTAATCGCATAGTAGTATTTTGGAATGCTCGAACTGCAAAGTCGAGCTCATCCCATTCTTGCTCTACTGCCATCATAAAAATCATCCCAACATTTGCTCCAGCGGAGAAATTATCACCTTCATTTGAAATGACAACACCTTTGTATTTTGGGTTCTCTTCAGCGATGTCAATTGCTTTGTTAATTCCTTGAAGAACTCCACCACCAATAGTGTTCATCTTTGTATGAAACTCTACATTGATAATACCATCTTTTAAATCAATAATGTGAACATCGTCATTTGACCATATAGTATTAGATTCTTTTAATGAAGCAAGAGAGATTATGTTTTCAGTTCCAGGAATTCTATCATAAGATTTAGTGTTTAAATTGTAGAATTTCTTGATTCCATCTTCAGTTTTGTAAAAAGATGTAATACCGTTTGCAATAATATCATTTATCCATTTCGCTGGTTTCTTTCCCAACTTTTCCATTGCTGCCAATCCTTTTTCAAGACCTATGGCATCCCAGGTTTCAAATGGACCTAATTCCCAACCGAAGCCAGCCTTTAGTGCATCATCAATTTTATAAATTTCGTCAGAAATTTCAGGGATTCTATGGCTTACATAGCTGAAAATCCCACAAAAAACTTGTTGGTAAAACTCTCCAGCTTTGTCTTTTCCTGAAAATAAAATTTGTGTTCTTTTAGTTAATTCTTCTTCTTGTTTAGCGATTCCAATTGTTGGGAAATTCACTTTATTAGATTTAATATACTCAAGTGTAGATAAATCAAGTTGAAGAATTTGTTTTTTACCGTTTTCGTCTTTTGTTTTTTTGTAGAACCCTTGACCAGATTTACTCCCTAGCCAACCATTTTCAAGCATTTTAGATACAAAAGAGGGAGTTTCAAAAACTTCTTTTCTTTCATCATCAGGACAGTTGCTTTTTACACCATTAGCAACATGAACCAATGTGTCTAAACCAACAACATCACATGTTCTAAATGTAGCAGATTTGGGTCTTCCCATAATTGGCCCTGTAAGTTTATCTACCTCATTTACAGTTAAGTTCATTTTTTCTACAGTATGAAAAAGATCTTGTATGGCATACACACCAACTCTATTGGCAATAAAAGCAGGTGTATCCTTACATAAGACAGTTGTCTTACCTAAGATAGTTGCGCCAAATTCCATCATGAATTCAATGTCTTCTTTTTTGGTTTTTGGAGTGGGAATGATTTCAAGTAACTTTAGATACCTAGGTGGATTGAAAAAGTGAGTTCCAAAAAAATGTTCTTGGAAATCTTCAGACCTTCCTTCGAGCATCATGTTAATTGGAATTCCAGATGTGTTTGATGTAATTAGGGTGCCTTTCTTTCTGTGTTTCTCAACATTTTCAAAGACAATCTTTTTTATGTCTAATCTTTCAACAACAACTTCAATAATCCAATCACAGCTAGAGATAAGAGACATGTCATCAGTCATGTTACCTGTCTTAATTCTTTTAGCAAAAGTTTTTTTGTAAATAGGACTAGGTTTGGATTTAAGTGCTTTAGCTAAAGCTCCATCTACAATTTTGTTCCTCTCTTTTATGCTATTACTTTTTTCACCTTCTTTAGGTACAATGTCTAATAGCAGAACATTTAAACCTACATTGGCAAAGTGACAAGCAATGGCGGAACCCATTACACCTGATCCTAAAACGGCTACATTTTTAATGTTTCTTTTCATTTAAAAAATATTATTATTGTCAATTAGTTTGTTTAGTTTGCTGAGAACTGAAAAACAAGTTTCTAAATCTTTCTCTTCAATTTCGGCTTTTATTTTATTGTTAAAAGAGATTACAACTTCTTTTGCTTGTTCTCTTATGGTTATTCCTTTTTCGGTTAAAAATATTTTAACTAATCTTTTGTCATTTTTATCAGATACTTTTTTGATTAAACCTTCCTGGTCTAGATGTTTGATCATTCTAGTTAAACTTCTTGGTTCCATTCCCATTTTAGGGGCTAGCTTAGTTGATGGTGTTCCTTTTTTGTCGATGTTTAATAAGGCATAACCAATGGACATACTTCCTCCAAACTCATTCGCTTTAAGGTTGTACATTCTTGAGATGTTGTACCAAGCCCATCTAATTTGAAAGTCTATTGTTTCTTCTGGTTTCATTGAAATGAATAATTCTTACGAATATATAAAAAAAGTTATGCAAGCATACTATTTTTATTATAAATGAAAAAATTTATTCAGAATAATCTTGAATTATACCACCAGTAAGTTTGAGAAGTGTAGTATTGCTTTCTATTAAGTTGAAAGTAGATTGGAACAGTGAAATCCCAGAATTCAAATATGCCATTTCAATGTCCCTTAAGTTAAAAGATGAAATTAAACCACTGTTTTCTTTAATCTTAGCAATGTCAAAATTTTGTTTAGCTACTAAAAATGATTTTTTATTTAGTTCAAAAATTCTTAATCTAGTTTGATAGGTGTCGAAATTCATTGATAAATCTTGACTCAATTCATATTTTATTTTTTCCATTTCTAGAAAATTAATTTCTTCTTGAATTTTTAATGCTTTAATACCTCTTCTTACCTTTCCTCCATCATAGAGCCTAAAGTTTAATGTGAAATTTCCATAATAATTTATACTCGTTCCATTCTGTGATAAATTTCCAATTGCAAATCTACTGTTACTATAATTGCCCCCTGAGTTAAAAGATAATGAAGGGTAAAATGCTGATTTTGCCATTTCAATATCTTGTTTTAATAAGGAGAAGTTTATTAGTTGATTTTTAATGTTTGTGTTGTTGGAAAGCATTTTATTATTTAAATCATCAAAAGAATAAATGTTTTTTGGAGGTGTAAGTTCATCTGTTAAGTTCCAGTTTCTATTTACATCTACACCCATTAAAAGGTTTAGGTTTCTAATTGAGTTTTTATAAGCTAATTCTTGTAATATTAAATTAGAACTATCTGTTAAATAAGCACTTTCAAACTGAAGAAGATCTACAGTTACACCTAATCCTAATTTATTTTTTGTCTGTTGAAGTTCAAACTTTTCTTTAGACAAGTCCAATACGTTTTTTAGTAGCGATAACTGTTCTCTTTGAATTTTACATTGGTAATATGAAAGAATTATTCCATGAATTGTATTTTCAACTACAAGAGAGACGGTCCCTTCACTTTGTTCTACTAGTTGTTCTAACTTAATTTTATTAGCTTTTACATTAAAACCGTTGAAAACAGTCCAATTTAAAGCAACTCCTCCATTGAAAGAGTTGCTTTGGAGTAATTCTTGTATAAATGAAGTTGGATTTTTACTTTGATCTGAAAGAGTGTTGTCTTGTGAACCAGAGAGATTAATACTTGGAAGTAATCCTGCTTCTCCCCAAGTATTGAGTAGTTTATTGATTTCGACATTCTTCTTAGATATTTGTATTTCGTAGTTTTGTTTCAACCCTATTTTAATAGCATCAGATAACGAAAGAAAAAGCGAGTCTTGTGCAATAAATAAAGAGCTAAATGTTATAGATAAAAGAAGTAATATAGTTTTCATCATTAATCAGGATTATTATTTGATTGTTGGTTGTTTAGCTTATTAAATTCTTTTAATTCTAATAATTCACTTTTTAGTTTTTCAATTTCATTAGAATAGTCTTTTTTGTTCGAAATCAAATTATCATTATCACTTATTTCTAGAAATTCATTTGTTCTAATTAAATTTTTTATTACTGGTTCTACTTCTAATTTAGATGGTGGAATTTTACCGCCTTTCCAAAACCACCATCTAGCTCTTCTAATGTCATTGAAATACAAGATAAGTACAGGGAAATAAAATAGAATTATGATGGTCCCAAAAAGAACTCCAAAAGCAACAGAAACAGCCATAGGTATTAAGAATTGAGCTTGAAAACTTTTTTCTAATATTAGTGGATAAAGTCCTGCAACAGTGGTTATGGTGGTTAATATAATTGCTCGAAACCTTGATTTACCAGCAAGAATAACTGCACTTGAAATGTCACTACCTTTTTCTAGATACCTGTTAAACTGATCTAGCATTACTACTGCATCATTTACCAATATTCCAACCAATGCAATAACTCCCCAAAAGCTTAATATAGAAAAAGGTTTGTCTACCAATCCATGTCCCAAAAGTGCGCTGAAAATACCAATTGGAACAACCATTAAAATTATTCTAGACTGGTAAAATGATTTAAAGTTCAAGGAAATTGTAATCATTATCAAAATGATGCTTATTAAAAATGCAATCATTAATCTTTTCCCCGAATCTGCAGCTCTTTCTGCTTGACCTTTAACATCATAACTAACTCCTGGAAATAATGTGGCTATTTTATTTAATAATTGCCTTTCAATTTTTTCATTTACTTGACCTGAAAGTTCGGCATCATATAAAGTGGCATTTACTCTTATTTCTTTTTTACCATTTATGTGATTTATTTTAACTTTACCTCTCTGTATATTGTAGTCTGTAAGTTCATATAAAGGGAATTCCTGACCATTAGAAGATTTGATTTTAACATTATCTAAAGACCCCATTGAGTTTCTATTTTCATAAGGGAATCTAAGCCAAACTTTTATTTCATCTCTTCCTAAAATTAACCGTTGGACCTCCTCTCCAAAAAAACCTTGCCTAATTTGTTTTAGAATTGTCATTTCGTTTAGTCCTAATAAAATTGCTTTTGGTTTTAATTTTAAATGAATTTCTCTATTGCCAATTCCTCCATTGTCTAAAGTGCTTTTAACTTCTGGAAATGTTGATATTTGTTCTTTTATCCAATTGGTTGCTTTTTGTAACTGATTAGATTCTTCACTTTGTAATGAAATTGAAACTGCTCTCCCAAATTGTTGCTGTCCTCCGAGACTAAATTTTTCTAACTGCTTTATTGAGTCTTTGTGAATTCTACTTTTTATTTCATTAGACATTTCTATCGTAGAAATTAACTGGTTTTCTTTTACAGAAAGTCTGATAGATCCAGCGTGACTTCCAGATTCTCCCATGCCTTCAGTGCTTCCAACACTTATTGCCGAATAAGTTATCAAAGTGTCGTTAAATTGATTAATTAATTCTTGATTGTAATCTTTAATAATTGAATCGCAATACCATAAAAAGTTTTCTGTTCTTTTTTCTCTTTCTCCAGGTTTGAAAGAGAACTCAACCATAATGTTGTCAAAAGGTATGCTTGGAAAAAAAGTCCATCTAATAATTCCTAATGAAAACAAAACACTTACAACTACCATAAATAGCGCAGGCACCCAAATGTGCCATCTGTAATTTTTAATAATTCTAGTAATTATTGAAGTGTATCCATTTCTTAATTTTGTAACGACTTTTTCAATTGAATTTCTAAACTTATTATTTCCTGAAATTAAATTCTTATTTAGAATTTTTTTATTTGAAAGGTGAGAGGGGAGAATTAAAAAAGCTTCCACTAATGAAAACAATAGGCAAGCAACAACACTGAATGCCATTTCTTGCATCATTTCTAAATCTCCACCAACAAATAGCAAAGTGGAAAAAGCAAAAACTGTAGTTAGCACTGAAGTGACAACAGCATTCATCACCTCCATTGTGCCGTCTAAAGCAGCTTTCATAGGGGTTTTGCCTTTTTCAAAATGAGAATAAATATTTTCGGCAATAACTATTCCATCGTCTACTAAAATCCCTACAACTAGTATCATTCCAAATAGGGAGATCATGTTAATAGTCATGCCATACATCATCCCAAATGCTAACATTCCAATAAATGAAAAAGGAATACCAAAAGCCACCCATAAAGAAAGTCTTAAGCTTAGGAACAGTCCTAGAACGATACAAACTAGTACCAACCCTATTATAAGGTTTTTAGAAAGCATATAAATTCTCTGATCAAGTAAGTCTGCAAACTGAAATAGATTTTTCATTTCATACTCTTGCTCATTAAGATTGAATTTCTCAATGTAATTGGTCATTACATTGGCAATTTCATTTAAATCTTCACCTTCTGTTTTCTTAACTATGAAATTGATACTTCGCTTACCATCAGTGTAACTTTTCATTGGAATTTCAGAAAAATCTAATTTCACATTCGCAATGTCTTTTAATTGAACAATATCTCCATTTGGCAATGAATAAATAACAATGTTTTTTATTAATTCAGGATCCGTAGTTCTGTTCATTGACCTAATGATGATTTCTTCATCGACTGTTTTGACACTTCCACCTGAAATGTCAATATTGCTAAGCTTTATGGCGTTAGATACAATGTCAAAGTTTAGGTTGTATCTTAATAAATCATCCTCTCTAATATTTACAGCAATAATTATGGGAGGATATCCATATACATCTATTTGGCTTATTTCTTTGGTGTTCAACAGATCTCTTTCAATTTTGTCTGCCATTTTTTTAAGCTCCCACAAGTTGTTTGGACCCATTAAGGAATAAAACCCAACCGTATTGCTCATTCCTCCCATTCCTCTAGATTTTTGAGCAAAAACAATGGGTTTTTCAGCTCCTTGAGGAAAGGAGTAAATTCCATCAACAGAATTTTTCACATCCTGAAGAATTGTGTTTATATCTATTCCGTCAATAGATTCAACAGTCACTCTAACAGTGTTTTCTGACGATTTTGAGGTAATCTCTTTTACTCCTTGAATACCATTTAAAGATTCTTCAATTTTTGTTGTAATTCCTTCTTCTATTTCTTCTGGAGACGCCCCTGGGTATGATACAGTAACATAAACTCGATTGGGTTCTAGTTCTGGGAAAAATGAGTGAGGCATTAAAAAAAGACTCAAAATGCCGGCAATTGCTGTAATGATAATTATAGCATTAGCCCAAATTGGAAATTTGATAAAATATTCAATTATCTTTTTCATCGTTTCTAATTAATAGGGTAAACTTTCATGCTGTCCTTTGCATTGATAACAGGCTCTATAACTAATATTGTTGCATTTTTTATTCCACTAGCTAAAACCGAATTGTTTTGCATTGATTTAACGTTTATTTTCTTAGGAATTAATAAACTGTCTTCATTTACTGTGAAAATCATGTTGTTTCCAAAAACTGCTTTTCTAGGTATTTTAACTACATTTTCAAATCCATCACATTTTATTGAAGCTTCTAAATACATTCCATTTAATAAATTATTATTATTTGAGAGTAGTTTGGCAAAAACAGAAAGGTTTTGTGTGTTGGCATTTACAAAATCTCCAATCCTTGTTATAGAGCCTGAATATTGATGGTTGTCTTGTGTTAAGATGACTTTGTATCCTTTCTTAACTTTTGTAATGTAATTAGGGTTAATTGGTATTTCGATTTCCAAATCACCTTTTCTAATGATATTAACAATTGGGCTTCCAGGATTTACAACGGCCCCTTCATCTGTAAACGCTTCAATTATTGAGCCATTAAATGGAGCGGTGATTAAATATTTTTTCAATTGTTCTTCATCACTTTTAATGCTGTAATATTCGGTAAGAAATGACCTTGAAATAATAAAGTTTTTCTCTTTGGAGGATGAGAAGCTAGGGAAAGGTGGTAAAGGAGAATTCACTTTAATAGAATTGAAAAAGGATTCCCATTTTGAAAATTCAGCTGAAAAATCAATTTTAATATCTGCTAGAGAATTGGAGACTAAGTTTAAATAGTTACTTTTTTTTGCAATTAGTAATAATTGAGCATCGTCATCTTTAACTTTAAAGAGTATTTGCCCTTTGGAAAATTCTGTTCCTTTCTTTAAGTTAATATTAGCTATTAATTTACCCTGTACTTCACTAGAAATATTTATGTTGGAAGATGAAATTACTCTTCCTGAGCCGTTGATGGTGAAAGGTATAGTGTCGTTAAATATTGTTTTAGTATTTACATATTTAGGAATAATTGAATCTTTGAAATCAGTTTTTATTCTTTTAAGTCTGATTTCTTCAGCATTTTTTTCTCCAAATCTAACACCAGATTCATAACTTACTTTTGCTATGAAAGAAATTAGAGATAATAAGATAAAAGAGCTTAATATTATTAATACTTGTCTTGTTTTCATAATGACATATTTCTTTACATCAAATTTAATCACAATCAAGACATTAATAGTCAAAAAGTTATAAGTGGTTTCTAAACAATGTTAAAGGTATTTCATTTAAAAAACCGAATATTTTATTTGTAGATATATTGTGAAAATAACCTTCAAAATTTTATGCTATTTTGTTATAATAAATTTGATCATTAATTCTTTAACAAACTTTATTAGAATCTATTAAGATTATTATATTAATAACTACTAGCACTTAATCTATTTAATTCAATAATTACTAGTTAAATTAGATTGATGTTTAAAAAGTTAGTTTCTTGCTTTCTTTTTGTAGTTGCTTTAAACGCAGTTGGTCAAGATGTTGTTAGCTTTAACCATGTTTCGGGTAAATACGAAGATTCAATTCAATTAATTGTTCATGGAGATTTTGATGAGCTTTACTACACGCTTGATGGTAAAATTCCAAATAAATATTCCAAAGTTTTTAAAGATTCTCTTCTAATTGATAAAACAGTTTTGTTTAAGGCGAGAATGAAGCGAAATGGACATCTTTTGGATACTGTTATTAATTCATTTTATTTAATCAATTTTTCTAAGAAATTTCCTGTTCTTTCAATTTCTATAGATAAGGAAGATTTGTGGAGTGATAAAAAAGGTTTGTTTGCAAAAGGGGAGGGTGCCTATAAAGATTCTAATGGACATTTTAAAAATTGTAATTATCACAAAAAGTGGGAGAAATCAGTTTCTATTATTTATATAGAAGATTCGCTTATTCTAAATCAAAATTGTGGACTCAAGCTTTTTGGTGAATCAACTCGAGCAAACCCTGATAAATCTTTAAAACTAATAGCTAGAAATAAATACGGTTCAAAATTATTTAAGCATTCTTTTTTTAAAAATAAATCATTGAAAAAGCATAAGCAATTAGTGATAAGAGCATCTGGAAATGATTATAAAGGAACTCGTTTTAAAGATGTTTTAAGTGCACACTTGATTAGAAACATTGGGTTAGATTACATGGATTATCAGCCCATTCATCTTTACGTTAACGGCTCCTATTGGGGGGTTTATAATTTAAGAGAGAAAGTAAATGAGCATTATTTAAAATACAACAAAGGATTTGATGCTGATAGTGTTAATATAATAATGGGCAAATGGGTTAGGCAACAGGGTTCATCAAAGACTTTCATGAAAATGTATCGTTGGTTCTATAGATTAAAAGAAATGGATAGCTTGGCATACCTACAGGCAGGAGAGTTTTTAGACTTAAGAAATTACATGAATTACAGAATCTTTCAATTATTTATTAATAATGCTGATTCTAGAGGAAATATAAGGTATTGGAATTCGACAATGAACGATGGTAGATTCAGGATGATATTATATGATACTGATCATGGATATGGAAATTACAAAAGATCGTTTTTACAGCACAGCTTAAGTGTAAATGATGAGCATTGGTACAATCCTCCTTGGAGTACTAGGTATTTACGAAAACTAATGAGTAATGAAGTTTTTAAAAATCAATTTTTAGTTCAATACAGTCATTTGCTAAATACATCTTTACATAAAGATACGATTGTGTATGCGGTTAATTATTTTAAAAAAATGTATCAATTTGAATTGCCAAGGCCAAATGAACCGATAAATAGCCATTTGAGGAACGTACCTCAATCACTAAGTAAGTGGGAGTCAAAAGTTCAAGAGCTTAATCATTTTTCAAAGTTAAGGTATGATTTTGTGAGAAATGAATTGCTAAGAATTTTTGATTTAAAAGGTTGGTTCAGTTTAACTGTAAAAGGGAATTCTGGTAGAATTAATGTGAATGATAATTTACCTTTGTGTTTACCTTATTCAGGTAGTTATTTAAAAGGAACTTCTTTTACTGTTGAAGCTTTAGATGATGGTCCATTTAAATTTGTTAGCTGGTCTGATTTAGATACTTGTAGAGAAAAACTTATTTCTGGTGATTCTGATAAAGAATTGCATCCAATTTTTGAAATCAAAGAACCTTTGAAATCGAATGTAAATCAGATTGCAAAGATTGATTTCGAAAAAGCTAATAGAAAAGCTGCGTTTGAGTTTAATAGTTTCTTTTGTTTTTGGTCAGGATGTGTTCTGTTAATAACAGGTTTGTTTTTAATGTGTTTTGGTTTTTATAGAATAAAAAAAGCCCGTCTAAGACAGGCTTTGTAATTTGATTTGAAAAGTAATTAATTTATCCTTCAGCAACTTCAAACTCTACATTCACAGAAACTTCTTTGTGAAGCTTTATATCAGCAGTGTATTTGCCTATAGACTTAATATTGTCATTTGAAAGTTTAATACTTTTTCTGTCAATATCGTGTCCTAATGCTTTAAGTGAGTCAACAAGTTGAATAGAAGAAACAGATCCAAATATTTTACCATTTTCACCAACTTTAGCAGCTACTACAATGGAAGCTTTTTTAATTAGTTTAGATAGTTTTTCAGCTTCATCTTTCAATTTAACTTCTTTATGAGCTCTTTGTTTAAGTGTTTCAGCTTGCATTTTTTTCACTGAATCAGTTGCTAAAATTGCAATTCCATTAGGAAATAAATAATTTCTAGCATAACCATTTTTAACAGTTACGATGTCATTTTTTTCTCCTAAGGATTCAAAGTTTTTCTTTAATAAAATTTCCATGATTCCTGTTATTATTTTAATTGATCTACAACATAAGGTAAGATTGCAAGGTGACGAGCACGCTTAACAGCTTGAGACACCTTTTTTTGGTATTTAGCAGAAGTTCCAGTTAACCTTCTTGGTAATAACTTACCTTGTTCATTGATAAACTTAATAAGGAATTTTGGATCTTTGTAGTCAATAAATTTAATTCCTGATTTTTTAAACCTACAATATTTGGTTTTAGTAACCTCAATGTTAATTGGGTTTAAGTATCTAATTTCTGATTGATTTTCAGCCATTTTTAAAAGTTTTAATAGTTTTAAGCTTTAGCAGATTTTTTTTCTGCCATTATACCTCTTCTTTTTTCAGCGTATGCAACGTGATCTTTGTCCATTTTCATGGTTAAAAATCTCATTACTCGCTCATCTCTTTTGAATTCTACTTCAAGTTTGTTGATTGCATCTCCTTCAGCTTCGAACTCAAATAAGAAGTAAAACCCTGTGGACTTTTTTTGAATTGGATAAGCTAGCTTTTTAAGGCCCCAAGCTTCATCAAATTTTAATTTAGCACCACAACTTTTTAATGTCTTTTTGAATTTTCCGACTGCTTCCTTTGTCTGATCTTCAGACAAAACGGGAGTTAAAATGAAAACAGTTTCGTAATTGTTCATGTTGTTTATTTATTGGTTAATTTTAATAAGGTTGCAAATTTAATATTTTTTCTCTAACAAATAGAATAATTTAGTTTTTATATGTTAATAACTATTATTTGCAATATTTCATTAAGCTTTTGGTAGGATAATTCTATCTTATATATTTGTTAAATCTTATGTCAGAAGAAAATTTTATAGTATCAGCCTTAAAATATAGACCCTCAGAATGGGATGCTGTTGTAGGACAGAAAACTATCACTACAACTTTAAAACAGGCTATCGAAACTAATCAGCTAGCAAAGGCTTATTTGTTTTGTGGTCCCAGAGGTGTAGGGAAAACTACTATTGCTAGAATTTTTGCTAAATCAATTAATCAATCTATTGGTAGTGCTCAAGATGATTTCTCGTACAATATTTTTGAGTTAGATGCTGCCTCAAATAATTCTGTTGATGACATTAGAAACATTACAGATCAAGTGCGTATTCCACCTCAAATTGGTGATTATAAGGTTCATATTATCGATGAGGTACACATGCTCTCTCAAAGTGCTTTTAATGCATTTTTAAAAACATTGGAAGAACCTCCGAAACATGCCGTTTTCATTTTAGCAACAACAGAAAAACATAAAATTATACCAACAATTTTATCTAGGTGCCAAGTTTATGATTTTTCCAGAATAACCATAAATGACATTGCTGATCATTTAAAAATGATTGCTGATAAAGAAAATGTTAAAACTGACTACCAAGCTTTATTGGTTATAGCAGAAAAAGCTGATGGAGCTTTAAGAGATGCACTTTCATTATTTGATCAAATGGTTAATTTTTGTAACAAAGACATTACTTATGATGCTGTTATTAAGAATTTAAACATTTTAGATCATGAATATTTTTTCAAAATGACTCAGTCATTTAATGAAAATGACATTCATTCTTGCTTATTGTTGTTTAATGAGATTCTGTTAAATGGTTTTGATGGGCAGTTGTTTTTAAATGGCTTAGGTAATCACATGCGAAATCTTTTGGTTTGTAAAGATGTGTCAACTTTATCTCTTCTTGAATGTAGCGATGCTGTTAAGGAAAAATATCAGGAACAATGTGCGTTAATAAAACCAAAAGACATTGTCGATTCGCTAAACATAATTGGAGAAGCGGATGTTCAATACAAAATTAGTAAAAACCAAAGATTGCATGTTGAGTTAACTTTAATGAAACTTGCATCTCTGAATTTGTCGGCTGAAAAAAAAAAGTCAATAAATTTGAAATAATTCCTCCATTAGTTTTAAATCAATTAAGAGCTACTAAAGAAGAGGTTCCTTCAAAAGAAAGTTTAAAAGAAATACAAAAGGGACAAACTGAAAATCCCGAAGATTCAAATGATATTGTTTCAACTCAAGCTCCTTCAAAAAAAGAATTTCATCATGCTCTCCCAGTAAAAAATAAAAAATTAAAATCTAGAATTCCTTCGACTTCTATTTACAAAACCCAAGAAATATTAAAAAAGAAAAATGCCATTCAGGTTGAAGAACAAGACATGTCAAATAAACCATCTTCTGCTTTTACTTATGAAGAATTAATGAAGTTTTGGATTGAATTTTCAGAACAATTAAAAGCTAAGGGCAAAGGCGGGATGCACGCAACTTTAAATAAATATAAACCAAAGCTAAATTCTAAAGATTTTACTATAGATTTTGATGTTGATAGTGAATTGCAAAAAATAGAGTTTCAACAACAGAGCCAAGATTTCATGAGCTTTATTCGTAAGTCATTAGATAATTACAGCATTCAACTAAATATTAATGTGCTTGCTTTAGATGAAACTGTAAAGGTGCACTTAGGGAGTAAAGATAAATTTCTTAAAATGGTGGAGAAAAATCCTGATTTAGATATTCTAAGAGAACAATTTAATTTAGATATTGAATATTAACAATTTAATTATCATAGCAGTTATTATATTTGTTAAATGATTTACCCAATTGTTGCATATGGTCATTCTGTTTTAAGAAAGGAATGTGATGAAATAAATGAAGGAGAAGATGTTTCTGTTCTAATTGAAGACATGTTTCAAACCATGTATGCTGCAAAAGGTGTTGGTCTTGCTGCACCTCAAATTGGTAAATCTATTCGTTTATTTGTAGTTGATGCTACACCCTTTTCTGAAGAAGAGCCAGAGAATAAAATTGAAAAAATTGATTTCAAAAGACTTAAAAGTTTAAAAAAAGTCTTTATTAATCCCATTATTGAAGATCAGTCTGGTGAAAAGTGGCCTTTTTCAGAAGGATGTTTGAGTATTCCAGGTATTCGAGAAGATGTTATAAGAGAGAGTGAAATTAAAATATCTTACTTTAATCAAGATTGGGAATTTAAAGAAGAAATATTTAAAGGAGTAGGAGCAAGAATAATTCAACATGAATACGATCATATTGAAGGTGTGCTTTTTACTGATTATTTAAACCCTCTTAAAAAACGATTATTGAAAAGAAAATTCACGGATATTTCAAAGGGTAAAGTTGATGTAGATTATAGAATGAAATTTTTAAAATAGATAGTAATGAGATTTTTAATATGTATGTTTTTTTTAATTGTATTATTTTCATGTGAAACTAAAAATAGTAAATCAGAAGGTTTTAAGGAAAACACAGCTTTCAATGAACTTTTAGCTATTGAAAAAACTATTTTTAATGATGTTGTAGTTGGGAAATCTCAAAAAATTTCTAAAAAAGGAAAAGATTTGTTAATGTTGTCTCAAGCATATATTGCTTCAAATCCATCTGACACATTACTTGAGAGAGTATATGAAATGGCTGCTTTAGGAGCTGAAATAGGAGGTTTATACAATGATGCGGTTAATTACTTGTATCTTGCTCAAAGAAATTTTCCTGAATCTGAAAAAGCTTCTATATATTTATTTAATAGGGCTCGAATATTAGATGATATTCTTCAAAAGAAAAAGCAAAGTATTCTAGCGTATCAAGAACTCATTGAGTTATACCCAAATGATTCCATTTCAATAAGTATGAAAGCATACTTGGAAAGCGATTTAATGCAAAAATCCGAAGCCGAATTATTAGATTTTTTTAATTCAAATAATTAGGGGTTCCTACATGTGAATAACTTCGTCATAAGCTGCAGCAGCAGCTTCCATAATTGCTTCACTCATTGTTGGGTGAGGATGTATGGTTTTTATTAATTCATGACCTGTCGTTTCGAGTCTTCTTATAGCTACAATTTCTGCAATCATTTCAGTAACATTAGACCCAATCATGTGTCCACCAAGAAGCTCTCCATATTTAGCATCAAAAATTAGTTTGATAAATCCATCATTATGACCAGCAGCACTAGCTTTTCCAGATGCTGAAAATGGAAACTTTCCAATCTTTAATTCATAACCCGCATCTTTAGCTGCTTGTTCAGTCATTCCAACAGAGGCGATTTCTGGACTACAGTAAGTGCACCCAGGAATATTGCCATAATCTATTGGTTCAGGGCTTAATCCAGCAATTTTTTCTACACAAGTAATTCCTTCAGCAGATGCAACGTGTGCTAGAGCTGGCCCTGGAATTACATCTCCTATGGCATAGTAACCAGGCATATTTGTTTCGAAATAATCGTTTACAATAATTTTTCCTTTATCTACGACTATACCAACTTCTTCTAATCCAATTCCTTCAATATTTGCTTCTATACCGACTGCTGAAAGTACAACATCGCAAGATATTTTTTCTTCACCTTTTTTAGTTTTAACGGTTACTTCACAAGATTTGCCGCTTTTGTCAACTTTTTCAACAGATGAATTGGTCATTATTTTTAGACCTTGTTTTTTAAGTGTTCTCTCAAGTTGTTTTGATATTTCATCGTCTTCTACAGGAACAATTTTTGGCATAAATTCAACAACAGTTACATCTACACCCATCGAATTGTAGAAATATGCAAATTCAACACCAATTGCTCCAGAACCTACAACAACCATTTTTTTAGGTAGTTTGGGTAAAACCATGGCTTCTCTGTAGCCAATTATTTTTTCACCATCTTGTTCTAAATTTGGAAGTTGTCTAGATCTTGCACCTGTTGCTATAATGATGTTTTTAGCAGTGTAGTCAGTAGATTTCCCTTTATCATCTGTAACAACCACTTTTTTCCCAGGTAAAATTTTACCCATCCCCATGATAATGTCTATCTTGTTTTTTTTCATCAAAAATTGAACGCCACCACTCATCTTTTCTGCAACTGATCGACTTCTTTTAACTATTTTATTGAAATCAGCTTTAAAGCCATTAACTTGAATACCGTAATCTTCTGCATGGTTGATGTAGTCAAATACATTTGCACTTTTTAGCAAAGCTTTTGTAGGAATACAACCCCAATTTAAACAAACTCCACCCAGCGATTCTTTTTCTACAACAGCAGTTTTTAAACCCAACTGAGAAGCTCTTATGGCAGTTACATATCCTCCAGGACCACTACCTACAACAATTACATCATATTCCATTTGCTAAAAGTTTAATTAGAGTGCGAATTTAATAAATCTTCTTTTCTATAAAGAGATGTTTTAAATGTTTTTAATCTCATTTAATTTTTTAAACACTAAATGAGCCATTTTTTGAGCTGATTCGGGCTTAAACCTAAACCACAACTCAGGTTCTATTAATTCTAACTCTGAAACTGCTAATTCGTTATTGTTATCCCAAATAACATCTACTCTGGCATATATTGGTTGTTTTTCTAAAACTGAAATTACATTTTCAGCAAAAGAAATTTCTTTTGCATTTGCTTGGTGTTGGTGTACACTGCCACCAAAATCATCTTGAACTCTAAAATCTCCTTTCTTTGCCATTTTTCTCACAGCATGACTATATTTTCCGCCAAAAAGCATAAATGAAATCTCTCCTTTTGTTAAAATGTTATCTTGAAATTCTTGAATCATGAAATCTTCATGTTTGATTAATTCTTTGAATTTGTCTTCATAATTGCTGACTTGGTTTTTTGTTATTTTGAAAGTGTGTCTTGCTCCTCCAGAAATAGTAGGTTTAAGAACAATTTTATTCCAATTAGTTTGATCCATTATGTCTGAAAGGGAATGATTGGTTTTTTTAGGGATAAAATGAGATGATGGAATATTAATATTTTTCTCCGAGAGTTCCTTTAAGTAATGTTTGTCAAGATTCCACATTATTTCTTGGTAACTGTTGACCAGTTGTATTTTTTCTTTCACTGAAATAAGCCAGTTGTTAAATTCTTTAAATCGATGAAAGTAATCCCAGGTAGTTCTGAAAATTGCAACATATGCAGATGACCAATTAAAATCTTTTTTATCCCATGGAACAATTTTCACTCTGCAACCAAGATCTTCAAGTGCATTTTTTACAAGTCCATCTTCGGTAATTACATTTTGAACATACTGGTCTAATTCTTTGGGATTTTCATAGCAGCTTTCAGTAAGTAATATTACATCAAATTCTTTCATGGTTTTAGTTATAAATATCGATATTCAAATATATGTGGAAAATAACATTTGAGAATAAATTTTTTAATATAAATTTAACATGAAATTGCCCTAAATAAACTAATGTAACATAAGTTGAAATATAATTTTAAAATAAATAATCCTCAACAACATTTTATTGAAATATCGGCTGAGTTTAATGTGAATGATAGATCCACTATTTCACTAAACTTACCGTCTTGGAGACCAGGAAGATATGAGCTTGGTAATTTTGCGAAGAATGTAAAAGATTTGATTGTCAAAGACAATTTAGGTAGTAATTTAAACTTTACTAAAACAACAAAGGATCAATGGTTGGTTAATACAGCTGGTGTTGATACAGTTATTGTTACTTATTTTTATTATGCTAATGAACTTAATGCTGGGTCTACTTATTTAGATGAAAATCAATTGTATGTTAATCCAATTAATTGCTGTCTTTTTGATGCCACTTCAATAGATGATGAATGTAATATTCATTTAAATTTACCTAATGATTATACTGTAGCAACTTCTTTAAAACATATTATAGGTAATCATTTCAAAGCTGCTAACTTTCATGAGCTGGTAGATTCTCCATTTATATGCAGTAATTCATTAAAGGAATATCAATACACTTCATCTGGGGTTGTTTTTTATTTGTGTTTTCAAGGGGAAGTTAAGCCAGACTGGAAGCTATTAATCGATGATTTTAAAAAATTCACAGACTATCAAATCGAAAAATTTGGTAGTTTCCCTGTAAAAGAATATTATTTTTTATTTCAAATTACACCCTATCAAGCTTATCATGGTGTAGAGCATCAGCGCTCTACTGTTATTTTGTTAGGTCCTTCTTACGATGTTTTCAAACAAAAGTATAACAGCCTGCTAGGAGTGTCTTCACATGAATTATACCATACTTGGAATGTTAAAGGAATACGTCCAAAAGATATGCTGCCATATGATTATTGCAAAGAGAATTATACTCTAATGGGCTATGTTACAGAAGGTGTGACTACTTACATGGGAGATCGAATCTTATTTGAATCCAATGTGTTTAGTATTAAACAATATTTTAAAGAGCTCGAAACTTTGCTTCTGCGACATTTCCATAATGACGGAAGAAAACATTATTCTGTTTCAGCGTCAAGTTTTGACACATGGTTGGATGGGTATGTTGCTGGTGTTCCTGGGAGAAAAGTGTCAATTTATGTAGAAGGTGCTCTTATTGCGCTAATTTGCGATGCTAGAATAAGACAACAAACCAATAATGATTTCTCATTACACGATGTTATTAGGGAGATGTACTCTGGCAGTAGTGAAATTATTGGTTACGATAGGCAGTCGTATCAAAATTTACTTGAAAAAATTTCGGGAACAAGTTTTGATGATATTTTTAATGACTTAATCTACGGAACCAAAGATTTTAATTCTTATTTAAAGGAAGCATTTGACTTTTACAATTGGACTTTTTCACAAAAGCCTTCCGAAAATAAAATTTGGAATTATGGTGTAAAAGTTAATTGGGTAAACGGTAGTTTTAAAGTTTTTAATGTTTTAGAAGGAGGTTCAGGAGCCAATTCTGGACTTGTAATTGATGATAAGATCCATTCTGTTAACGGTTTTAAATTGAACAACGATTTAAACAAGTGGCTCGAATATTTCCAAAATGATGAAATAGTAATTTCTTTTGAGAGAACAGGTGAGCTAAAAAGACTTGTTTTATGTTCTCCCAATAACAATCAATATTATAACTATAAAATGCTTAATAATTAATAGCTATGGTTAAGTCTGAAGAATCTTTTAAAGGTTTGAAAATATTATGCTTTTTAAGTGTATTGGGTTTTGTTTATTGCATGGCCTTCGATTCTACAAAGTTTCTGACATATTCATCTTTAGATGTTGACAGTATGGTTGAAGATTCTGCTTCTTACGAGATGATAAACAATGAGCTTTTAAGATGGACGGACAGTGAAATTGATGTGTCAAAGAAGGGACTTCAGAAAGTGTCATTGCTTTTTTTAATAAGATCAATTTTAGATGTTCTAGCTCTGTTAGGAGTTGCATTGATGTTTTATAGAATGAAAATCGGATTTTCTATTTATGCTATTTTTCAGCTTTGCTATGTTGTTTCGCCATTTGTATTTTTTGGTATAAATGGTACAGCAGTTGCACCATTAAATATGATGGCAATTAATCTCATTTATTTAGCTTTGTTTTTCACACAAGAAAAAAATTTATTGTCAAGAGATAAATAAAGATTAAAATCTTTGTGTTTTTAAAACCTTAGCGCCTAAACATCGTTATTATATAACTTGGAAGATTCACCACCTATATTGCAAAAGAAAACTAAATCTAGTTTTTTAGCACGGTTTTTTTATTTTTTCCCATTTCAGCTTTTACTTCTTCATCTTAAAAGAAATCATGTATTACTTGTTTTTTGGCTTCTGCTTTATTTATATGTAATTAACGTAGTTGGTAAAAATTTTGGAATTGTTTCTCTCTTCTTAGCTCCAGAATATAATGGTGATATTAATGTCTATTCTTTTGCCATTTTAGGATTTTCTTTAGGTGGGTTTATTATGGCTTTTCATATTTACAGCTACATTATGTTTTCTTCAGAATTTTTGTTCTTGGCAACTTTGGCAAGGCCATTTCTTAAGTTTTGTATTAACAACATGATTATTCCAATAGTTTTCATTTTAACACTTGTTTATAAAACTTATTTCTTTTTAAAATACGAGCAATTTTTAAATACTTCAGATGTCATGCTTTGTATTTTTTCTTTGATTCTAGGATTAGTAGTTTTCTATTTTATAGCAGTTATTTATTTTATAAGATTCAATAAAAATGTGTATGCTATTAGCGGAAAATCTGAAGATTATTACGATGATATTTTAAATAAAAGAGTAAGAGAGTCTACTCTTATGAAGAAAAAAACAATCTCTAGTAAAATTAAAGAAAACAGAAATAAGAGAATAGATACTTATATGTCTGGTTTTTTTAAAATTTCTTTAGCTAGATCTACAGAACATTATGAAAGAACATTAATTGATAAAGTTTTTTCTCAAAATCATATTAATGCATCTGTTTTTGAGATAACACTAATTGTAACTTTTATTTCACTTGGTCTTCTTAGAGATTATGAATTGTTTAATATTCCTGCAGGTGCAAGTATTTTGTTGCTTTTCACATTGTTAATAATGTTTTTCAGTTCAATTTACTCTTTTTTAAAAGGTTGGACACTCTCAATTTGTATTGTAATATTTTTCTTATTTAATTTCGTTTCTAATCAATACGGAGTATTTAGATTTCATAATTATGCATATGGGATTGATTATTCCAAAAATGTTGATTATTCATATGACAATTTATTGAAAAATGTTAATAATGAAAATGATTTAAACTTTTCAAATGATCAGGCATTCAAGATGCTTAATAATTGGAAAAATAAGAACAGTTCTATTGATGAGAATTCTAAGCCTAAAATGATTTTTTTAAACATTAGTGGAGGTGGTTTGCGTTCTGCATTGTGGTCTATTCATGTGCTTAACTTTTTAGATAGTATATCAGATAATAAAATATACAATCAGACTCAATTAATTACAGGAGCTTCTGGTGGGATGATTGGCGCTGCTTATTATAGAGAAATGATGCACAAGAGCATAATTGATTCATCATTTATCTTTAAATCGGAAGATTTAAAAACCAATATTTCAAAAGATTTATTAAATCAATTAGCATTTAGTATTGCTACTACAGATATGCTTATTAGGTACCAATCTTTTAGAGATGGGAGTTATTCTTATACAAAAGACAGGGGGTGGTTTTTTGAAAATAAATTGGAAGACAATTTAAAAGCTTTCAGTCAAAAAAGATTAAATGATTATAGTGTTCCTGAGCTTAATTCAGAAATGCCCATGATGATTTTCTCCCCATCTATTGTTAATGATGGTAGACGAATTTTAATTAGTGCTCAACCTGTTTCATACTTGACCAAAACTGTCAATGACAAATTCACTTCTTCTTATTCTTCAATTGAAGATTTGGAATTTCAATCTCTATTTAAAGATAATAATAGTGGTAATATTAAAATGACATCGGTTTTAAGAATGAATGCAACATTCCCATACATATTGCCCATGGTTTTGTTGCCAACAAAACCCTCTATTGAAATTATGGATGCAGGCCTTAGAGATAATTTTGGAATGAAAACAAGTTTAAATTTCATACATAATTTCAAAAAATGGATTAATCGAAATACTAGCGGAATAGTTATAATACAAATTAGAGACAAACAGAAACAATTTGAAGTTGATAATCCCAATAGCGGAAGCTTATTGACAACTTTATTGTCGCCATTCATTTCTGTTTATAAAAATTTACTAAGAGTTCACGATTACAATAGTGATCAAAATCTTGAGATGATGGAAGGTTGGTTTCAAGGAGATGTTGACTTGGTAACCATTTACATGGATCAAGATAAAGATGATGAGATTTCGATGAGTTGGCATTTAACCCCTAGAGATAAAAAAAGAATTTTTAATGCATTAAAATCTGTCGATAATAAAAATTCATTTAAAAAATTAAAACAACTTTTAAATTATTAAATTCACAATTATGAATGAGGATTTAGATGACAAAATAGATGACAGGAACTCTCAAGAAAAGGTAGATTATGATCCTACAAAAATTGATGTTAAATCAATGCAGATAAAAGATCTTCCTTTTTCAGTTTTTAATTTTTTAAAAAAACTCATTTCAATAGATGAAGAAGTAAGTCCGAAAAAAACAATCTCCGCTATTATTTCAGAAATTGATTTTAAAGGGTCAAGTATTTGGATTTTAATTTGTTCAATTGTTGTAGCATCTATTGGTCTTAATAACAATTCTAATGCAGTTATTATTGGTGCTATGCTTATTTCTCCTTTAATGGGGCCTATAAGAGGAATTGGGCTTTCTCTTGCGACTAATAATTTTAAAATTCTAATAAGATCGCTAATTAATTTTGGTGTTATGGTAGGGGTGAGTTTACTTGCTTCCTACATATTTTTTTTAATAACCCCTTTGAAGGCTGAAACATCTGAACTTCTTCTTAGAACTAAGCCTTATGTTTTCGATATTTTAATTGCATTTTTTGGTGGGTTGGCTGGCATTATCGCTGCAGCAACTAGTAGTAAAAATGCTGGTTTAACTGTTATACCAGGTGTTGCAATTGCAACAGCACTAATGCCTCCTTTATGTACAGTTGGATATGGTATGGCTGTTGGAAATTGGGACTATTTTGCAGGTGCATTTTATTTGTTTTCTCTAAATAGTGTTTTTATTTGTTTGTCAACTTTTTTGATTATTAGACTTTTGAAATTCCCAAAAGTAGAGTTCATTAATCCAAAGACAGAAAGAAAGGTTAAATTTTACGTTGTATTTATTTTGCTCTTAATTGTAATTCCTAGCATCTTGAAGTTTTCAGATATTATTAAGGAATCTATTTTTAATCAAAACGCTAATGAGTTTGTTGAAAAAACAATTCTTGTTGATAATCAGTTAGAGCTTGTTAAAAAAGAGTTTTTATTTTTTGACGATTCATCTCTAATCACTCTTCATGTTGGAGGTTTTTATGTAGATGAACCAACAAAAAAACAGTGGAAAAATCAGCTTCAAAATTATGATCTTTCTAGTGTTAAATTGAAAGTTGTAAACTTATCTTCTAAAGAACTTGACGAAGCAGCATTATTGAATAAGTTATTAGAAAATAATAATCAAAAATTCAATTCTATTTCTGAAGAAAGAGATTTGTATAAGAACAAATTGCAGAAAATTGCTCAATTATCTCAAAACATGGATGATTTAAATAACAGAATAAACACTCACTTTCCTTCCTTAAATCATTTTGCTTTTGGTGAAACTTATGAATATAACGGAATTGATAAAGACACTATTTTCACTTTCTTTTTTAATTGGGATTCTACAGTGCTATTTATTGATTTAGAGCATCAGAATGAATTATTAGATGTATTTATAAATAAAGAACTTCAATTGCTTAATTCAGAAGATTCATTAGATGTTAGACTTATAAAATATTAACAAATGGGAAGTAAAAAGAAAAGAACTAATGTTGTGTATTCTACGAATCCTGATTTTAATTATGATAATGAAGAATTAGCTCAAGATACTTTACCTATAAGTGAACAAAAATTATATGTTTCTATAGATCGGAAAAGAAGAAAAGGAAAATCTGTCACTTTGATTGAAGGTTATGTAGGTGAACTAGAGGATTTAAAGGAGCTTTCAAAGCATTTAAAGAAATCTTGTGGTGTAGGCGGCTCTGCAAAAGATAGTGAGATTGTTGTGCAAGGGGAGTTTAAAGATAAAGTTGCTAAAATTCTTATTGCTATGGGCTACAACGCAATTAAGAAGGGTGGTGATTAAACACTTGTTTAGTTGATAACTTTCTGATTTTCTTTTCTATTGAGAATGTCTTTTTAATAAATTGCCATGTATAAATTTATTTTATTATGAAAAAAAATGTAACTCTTCTAGTTTTTTCTTTCGTTTTATCAAGTTTTTTTTCGCAAACTCAATTAGATAATCCAGGTTTTGAAAATTGGGAAAATGCAGGAACTAGTTCGGACGAACCAACTGATTGGAGCTCAATAAAGACTTCTGATGATCCTACCTTAAGTGGATTTGCACCTGTTGTTTGGGCTCAAAGTTCAGATGCTCATTCTGGCAACTATTCTCTTGAAATGACTAACGTATCTACATTTGGTGTTGTTGCAAACGGTACAGTAACAAATGGTCGAATACATGCTGATTTTGATCCCAGCCTTGGATATGTATTTACTGATCAAACAGATGATACTTGGAATCAATCATTTACTGATTCCCCAGATAGTTTAGTAGGTTGGTATAAGTACAATCCATCTGGTAATGACAAGGGGAAGGTTGAAGCTATTCTTCATACAAATGACGCTCAAATCCCCGAAAATGGTACTGTTGGAAATTGGGTAGGTAGAGCTAGAGCTGATTTTACGTCTAATGTTTCGAATTGGACTAGATTCTCAGTTCCTTTCAATTATTATAATTCAACAACCCCTAGTTACATTCTTTTAGTTCTTACTTCGGGTGATAGTACAATTGCTGTTAATGGAAGTCAGCTTTTACTTGATGATTTAGAACTTATTTATTTACCAACTTCTTTAAATGAAATAGATTCACCAATTAAATGTTGGTTTTCTAACAACATTTTGCATACAGGAATTAATCCTTCATTAAATTCTTATTCTTTAAATGTTTATGATATAAGTGGTAAACTTGTTTTTAATGAGCAAGTTCGTTCATTTCAGTCAAAAGAATTTTATTTAGATTTTTCAAAAGGTATTTATCTTGTCAATTTACGAAGTGAAACACAAAATCAAACATTGAAAATTATAGTACAATAGATTGCGATATGTATTCATATATCTAATAATTTCTTTCTCTTTTACTTGTTTAGGTCAGTCTAGAGGAACTTTAAAAGGAGTTGTAAAAGATAAATCTTCTAAAGAAGAACTTTTCGGTTCAAATATTTTCATGCTTAATTCTCCTGAATACGGTGCTTCTGCTGATTTGAATGGTGAGTTTTCATTCTCTGTTCCTGTTGGTAGTCATAAGTTTGTGGTTTCATTTGTTGGTATGAAAAATGATACAGTAGAGGTGACTATAAAATCAAATGAAATTAAAAATATTGAAATCTTTTTGTATTCAATTGAAGAAGTTTTAGGAGAGGTTGTTGTTACTGCTGGCAAGTTTAATCATAAGATTGAAGACCTGACCATTTCAATGGAAGTTATTCAACCTGAGTTAATTCAAAGTAAAAACACTCGGTCTGTAGAAGCAGTTCTTGACCAAACGCCTGGGCTAAATATTTTAGATGGTGAACCTCAAATAAGAGGGGGTAGTGGTTTTACATTTGGAGTAGGTAGTAAGGTTGCAGTGTTAGTTGATGATATGCCTATGCTGTCTGGTGATGCTGGTAGACCTGAATGGGGTTTTGTTCCAGTAGAAAATATCCAGCAAATTGAAGTGATTAAAGGAGCCGCATCTGTTCTTTCGGGAGCTTCAGCCTTAAGTGGCGTTATACACATTAAAACAGCAGAACCTACTCTAGATCCTGTTACAAAATTTAGCGTTTATACAGGCATGTATTCTGCACCCGATGATGAAACTATGAAATGGTGGGATGATCATCCTTACATTCATGGCGCAAATTTTTTACATTCTAGAAAAATCAAGAATTTTGATTTTGTATTGGGAGGAATGATGAACTTTGATCACGGTTATATTGGTTCTCCTATAGCAGACCCTCTTATTGTGGATACTGTGACAAATTTTTCAGATAATAAAATGTCATCAGAAAAAGTTAGAATGAATTTTAGTGTTAGGTACCACCCACCTAAAGTAGAACGATTGGTTTTTGGTTTAAGTGGTAACGCCATGATTTCTAATACAAATATGGTGTTGGCTTGGTTAAATGATACTGCGGGTATATATAGAGCATATACTGGAGGAGTTATTTTACAAGATCAAACCATTGTGAATATAGATCCTTATTTAAGTTTTTTTTCTAAAAAGGGTGGTAAACACATGCTAAAGTCTAGGTTGCTTTATACCAACAATGAGATGACCAATAATCAATCCAATCAATCAAAAGTTTATTATGGTGATTATCAGTTTAAAAGATCGTACAAGAAATTACAAGATTTAGAATTTATCTGTGGCGTTTCTTCTACACTTACCTTAAGTGAGGCTCAATTGTATAGTGGTTCTGGTTCTCCAAATAATTCATTGTTGAATTTATCTGGATATTCACAAATAGAGAAACTAATTAAAGAAAAACTTAGAGTGTCTTTTGGTTACAGAGCAGAATATTACCAACTCAACGATTCTATTGAGAATTCAGCTAGTATAATTAGAGGAGGTTTAAATTATAAAATTACAGAAGGAACTAATGTGAGAATGTCATTTGGACAAGGCTATAGATTCCCTACTATTGCAGAACGATTTATAAAGACATCTGTTGGTTCATTTGGTGTTTTTGACAATCCTAATTTGAAACCTGAAAGAAGCTGGAATATGGAAGCTGGATTTAGACAGGGATTTAAAATAGGAGAATTCATGGGCTACCTAGATGTTGCTGTTTTTAAACAGAGTTATATAAATACCATAGAGTATTTATTTGGTTTTTGGGATCCCTCTTTTGCTTTAGCTGGTTTTAAATTTTTAAATACTGGGAAATCTGAAGTTAAGGGGATAGATTGTTCTTGGGCTGGTAAGTTAAATTTAAACCCGAAAAATAAAATTCAATTTATTATGGGTTATAATTATATTTTGCCCAAAGCTCTTGAGCCAGATTTAGTTTTTGCTGAAGATGTTATTCATGAATACAGTTACAATAACTCAAGTTTAGATTCAACACAGAGGTTGCTTAAATATAGATTTAAGCACAGTTTTAAATTTGATCTTGAATATAAAAGAAAAGATAATTTTGCAATTGGAGTTAGTGCTAAATATTTTAGTAGAATTGAAAATTTAGATCGTTCTATTGAAGAGTTTGAGTCTGCGACTTTAAATACAGGCGGAACACTTCAGCCGGTATTGTATATGAATTATTTCAATAATTACAATAATGGTAATTTAATACTAGATGCAAGAGTTAGTTATCAATTTAGAAAACTTCACAAAGTTGCAATTATTTCAAGTAATATCTTAAACAGAACTTTTTCATTACGACCTCTGAAAGTGGAGCCTATGCGAACTATAATGTTTCAATATTCAGTGTCTATATAGTTTGCTCATAACTATTCTGTTTGTCCTAATAAAGCTATATCGCCATTTGTAATAAATTTTAGTTTAAAGCTGAGCAATAAACCTAAATTCGTAGTCAATTAACAAAAATGTATAGACTACTACTTATATTCATTTTATCAATCTTCTGTTCTTTTGTTTTTTCTCAAGAAAAACATACTTTAAGTGGTTATGTAAAAGATGCAGAAACTGGAGAAGCGTTAATTGGAGCTACCGTATATTTAGAAGAAGAAAAAAAAGGTGCAGCTACAAATGTTTATGGTTTTTATTCTTTTACTGTAGAATCGGGAGATTACCAAGTTAAGATTTCATTTATTGGATTTAAGGATTACAAAGCTGTAATTAATTTGAAGAACGATGTTAGATTAAATGTTGAGCTTTCTCTCGATAGTGATGTGCTAGAAGAAGTAGTAATTAAAGCGGAAGCATCTGATGAAAACACCACTGGAACTGAAATGGGGCAAATTGATTTGTCTATGGAAAAAATAAAAACGTTGCCAGCTTTTATGGGAGAGGTTGATGTTCTAAAAACGATTCAATTCTTACCAGGTGTTTCATCTGGTGGTGAAGGAAACACAGGATTCTATGTTAGAGGTGGTGGTCCTGATCAAAATTTGATTTTGTTAGATGAAGCAACCGTATACAATGCTTCGCATTTATTTGGCTTTTTCTCTGTGTTCAATGCAGACGCAATAAAAAATGTTAAACTCATAAAAGGTGGTATGCCTTCTAATTATGGAGGAAGGTTGGCGTCTGTTTTAGACATTACCATGAATGATGGTAATTACAAGTCATATCATGCACAGGGAGGAATTGGTTTAATAGCATCAAGACTTACCGTTGAAGGACCAATTAAAAAAGATACATCGTCTTTTATATTATCTGGAAGAAGAACATACATTGATGTATTAACTGAACCATTTATTAACGATACATCTTCTTTAAAAGGATCTGGATATTATTTTTATGATTTAACAGCCAAATTAAATTGGAGAATTAGTGATAAAGATCGTTTGTTTCTAAGTGGATATTTTGGAAGAGATGTTTTTACTTTTAAAAATCAGGATTTAGGCTTGGAATTTAACGTTCCTTGGGGAAACTCTACTGCATCTTTAAGATGGAATCATTTATTTAATGACAAATTATTTGTAAATACCACTGCTGTTTTTACTGACTATAATTTTGCTTTTGAAGGCAAACAAAGTCAATTTAATTTTAGATTAGGCTCTGGAATAAGAGACGGAAATCTAAAACAAGATTTCACCTATTATCATAATTCACTGCACAATATTAAATTTGGATGGAATAATACATTCCATCGTTTTATTCCTAGCAGTGTTTCAGCAAGTTCAGATGATGTTGATTTTAATACTGGTGAAACTGTTAAGATTTATGGGAACGAATCAGCTGTATATGTGTTAGATGAATTTGATTTAACAGAGAATTTTAAAGTTAATCTAGGTTTTAGACTTTCTATGTACCAACACTTAGGTCCTTTTACTAGATATTATAAAAACCCCACATCTGGTGTTACTGATTCTACAAGAGTTTTTAGTGATTTTGAATCTATTAAAACCTATTTTGGTCCAGAACCTCGATTTTCAGCTAGGTATTTGTTTAGGGATAATTCCTCCTTTAAAATTGGTTTTGCTCATAATTACCAATACATACACTTGGCTTCAATATCTGCTATTTCACTTCCCACAGATCTTTGGTTTCCTAGTACCGAAATTGTGAAACCGCAAATTGGTACTCAATATAGTGGTGGATATTTTAGAAATTTTTTCGACAATAAGTTTGAAGGGTCAATTGAGCTTTATTATAAAGACTTAAAGAATTTAATTGAGTATAAAGAAAATGCATTCCCTGAAGATAATGTAAATAACAATGTAGATAATCAACTAACTTTTGGAAGAGGTTATTCTTATGGAGCTGAGTTTTTCTTCAAAAAAAGAATAGGTGATTTTAATGGGTGGGTAGGATATACCTGGTCTAGAACTATGCGTCAATTTGATGAAGTTGATAACGGTGACTGGTTTCCTGCTAAATATGATCGAAGAAATGATCTCTCTGTTGTTTTACAGTATGATATTACTGAAAGGATTAACGTTGGTGCTGTATTTGTATACGCTACAGGAAATTCAATAACTCTTCCCGAAAGAAGGTGGTATTCTATTTTTGAGAATAGGTTGATAACGGTTTGGAGTAAAAGAAATGGATATAAGCTTGACCCTTACCATAGAATGGATTTTTCTATGACAATCAAAGCAAAAGATTACAAGCTTAGAGTTGACCCAGAAACTGGTGAGTCTTCTAAAGTGAAAAAGAGGCTTGTGTCGTCTTGGAATATTTCTGTTTATAATCTTTACAATAGGGCCAATCCATATTTTATATTCTTTGATTATTCTGGAGACCCAGTTGCTGGAAATTTAGACTTAAGCGCGTATCAAGTTTCTTTATTTCCAATATTGCCCTCTGTTACATGGAATTTTAAATTTTAAATGAAAAAAATAAGTTACATATCAGTTTTTCTTTTTTTAATCGTATTCTCTTCTTGCGAAAAGCAAATTGAATTTAATTTACCTGATGTTGAGCAAGCAATAGTTGTGGAAGGGATGATTGAAAGTGGTCAGCCACCAATTGTATTTATAACCACTACTCAAGGTTATTTTGACCCTATTGATAGCTCTACGTTTGATAATATATTTATTCATGATGCAACTGTTTCAATGTATGATGGCTTTAATAATTATCCTCTTACAGAAATTAATTTTGGTGTAGCTTCAGTCTATACAACCTTTGACCCTATGGCTTTTGGTATTGATGGTAGAGACTATGTTTTAAACATTAGCTATTTAGATAAAGAAATTACAGCTCAAACTCAGATTCCATATCCAGTTCCTTTAGATAGTGTATGGTTTGAATTGTCAGATTTATCAGATCCTTTAGATTCCTTAGGCTTTTTATATGCTGAATTTGCCGATCCAGATACTGCTGGAAATTGCTACAGGTGGTTTTCTAAACGAATCAATAGTTATACTTATAATTACCAGGAGCCTTATAACGATGTTTTGGGCAAACAAAAAGATTCAATATACATTGCTCCATTTGGAAGCGCTACAGATGACAAATTTTTTAATGGCTTAACATTTGAATTTGCTGTTTCTAGGGGAGAGATAGGTAATTTTGAGGGTCCAGACGATGAAGGTCTAGAAGAAGGTTATTTTAAATTAGGCGACACAGTTGCCGTTAAAGCATCTTCAATTACTTATCCAACTTATCTATGGGTTAGGTCTATGGAAGATCAAGCTTTTTCTGCTGGAAGTCCATTTGCTTCTCCAGGAAATTTACCGAGTAATATTCAAGGCGAAGCTATTGGTGTTTGGGCCGGCTATGGAGTTTATTATGACACCATCATTTGTCAATAAATTTTACTTTTTTGTATTCTCTATAATGCTATATTTGTTGCTCTAAAAATTATTTGTCATGTCAGAAAGTATTGAAAAAGTAAAGTGTTTAATTGTTGGCTCAGGACCTGCGGGTTTTACTGCTGCTATCTATGCATCAAGAGCAAATATGAAGCCTGTTTTATACCAGGGAATGCAACCGGGGGGGCAATTAACAACTACTACTGAGGTCGATAATTTCCCAGGTTATCCAAAAGGTGTAGATGGTACTCAGATGATGATGGACTTAGAGGCTCAAGCCAAGCGATTTGGAGCTGATGTTAGAACAGGTATGATTACGAAGGTTGACTTTGCTGGTCCTGTTCATAAAATATGGGTAGATAATAAAACTGAGATACATTCAGATACAATTGTAATTTCTACAGGTGCTTCGGCACGATACTTAGGTTTGGATTCGGAGCAGCATTATTTAGCTAATGGTGGAGGAGTATCTGCTTGTGCAGTATGCGATGGTTTTTTCTACAAAGGACAGGAGACAGTTATAGTTGGTGCAGGAGATTCAGCTTGTGAAGAAGCTTCTTATTTGGCAAATATCTGTACTAAAGTGACAATGCTTGTCAGAAGAGATGAATTTAGAGCATCTAAGATTATGGCGGAAAGAGTTAGGAATATTGACAATATAGAAATTTTACACAATACTGAGCTTGATGAGGTTTTGGGAGATGGAAATGTAGTTACAGGTGTTAGAGTTGTAAACAATAAATCTAACGCTAAACATGAGATTTCGTGTACTGGGGCATTTATTGCAATTGGTCACACTCCAAATACAAAAGTATTTGAACCTTGGTTAGATATGGATGAGACTGGTTACATTGTGAATAATCCTGGAAGCTCTAAAACCAATATTGAGGGGGTTTTTGTTTCAGGTGATGCTGCAGATCATGTTTATAGACAAGCGGTTACTGCTGCTGGTACTGGTTGTATGGCTGCATTAGATGCTGAAAGATACCTTGCTGCCAAAGGATTGCATTAAAACAATAGATTTATTTGTTTTTTCGTTCAAGAGAAAAATTAATAATAATGGTTAGAATTTTCTCATGTCTAATAATTTTTACACTCATAACTTTTGGTTGTAGAAAAGCTCCTAAAAATCCTGAGGAATGTGATTTTGTTAATTCTTCAAATGATTTTTTCTCTATAGAAAATAACGCTGACTCTCCAAATAGAGCCTTTAATGTTTTTTGTAAAAAGATAAATGTTTTTGGAGTTATTATTTATGCCTCATCTGATGTTATTGATGCTGACATTTTACATGCTGCCAATATAATGGCTCAATACTTAGATAACGATGAGGATGGTTTGGTTGATAATCAGTTAGTCTTAGAAAATATGTTAGCTAATAACTCCTGTTTGATTATGTTTGGTAGGGAGAAGTCGTCTATGAAAAAACGTTTTTTCAACAGTGTAGGAGATTTTTATGATGAACCCATTGGTCAAGAATTATTTGGAGATGAGACCCATCCAGAATGGAATTTAAATTCACCTTTTGACGCTTCATTGGAAGAGATATTGCATTTAATTACTCAAAATGGATTTTCAAAAGCCTATCCTTCTATTTTTGGAGAGTATCAAGGATCAGCGATTGCCAATGCTATGGATTTGGCTAGAGGTGGTCAATTTACATCAATTCCTAATTCTTATCCCTCTGGAGCTTGGTATTCTTACAATGATAACACTTGTGAATACAATTGTCAGATTACAGAGTATTTTTATTGGTCACTTACTTCTCTTATTGGTGCTCAAAATTATACTGGAAGGTTTGATGAAATAGCAGGTGAGTGGAAAGCAAATACACCAGCGTTGGTACAATCCTTGGACCCTGCAGTTTATGCTTTGCTTACAGATACAACATATCATTTACCTTTACAGTTACCTGATGGAAGTTATAGGCGATAACATATAGGGTTTAATCTATTTAATATTTGTTTTCACTATATTTAAAATATGCAAAAACTTATTTCGTTTTTCATAGCTTTTATTATTTGCTTTAGCTCTTTAGCTGAGCAAGCTTATGTTCGCCCCCAACAAAC
>JAQWSL010000065.1 GCA_029243225.1 Flavobacteriales bacterium | reverse complement strand
CTTTTAAAAAACAAATTAATTATAGGCCATCTTAGCACTTCAGCTTTACCCAAAAACGCAAACTCTTTGGGAACTACTAGATACATAATAATTATATCTAAATAAGATGAATGGTTGGGGCAAATAACATATGAAGAGCCTTTGACGAAATTTTCTTTGCCCTCAACTTTAACCCTTACAAATACAAGTATGCAAATTGTTTTTGACCACAGTCTCTTTAGGTTAAAGGCATACTTATATTTTAATTTACCATTAACCAAAACCAAAAAGAAAGGCAAAAACAGGATTCCAGTCGAAAAAAAAATAATTCCGAAATAAAGTCTATATATAAATGAAAATAAAAGTCCTAGAAATCTCATCTTAAGTAATTAACACAAAATAAATAGAAAATCAACTATGTTTCTGTTTTTTTAAGTCAAACTCTTAATTTTGTATACCTTTCGAAAATCAATGGCAAGAATATTAACGGGAATACAAAGCACTGGGACTCCTCACCTAGGAAATATCATTGGCGCAATTCTGCCTGCCATTGAAAATTCAAAAGACAAAAATAATGACTCCTTTCTTTTCATAGCAGACTTACATTCATTAACTCAAATAAAAGATGCTAAAGTTTTAAAAAATAACACCTATAGCGTAGCAGCTGCATGGCTAGCTTTTGGGTTAGACCCAAATGAAAGTGTTTTCTACAGACAATCTGATGTTCCTGAATGCACAGAATTGGCTTGGTATTTAAATTGTTTTTTTCCTTTTCAAAGACTAAAACTTGCCCACTCCTTTAAAGATAAAGCTGATAGACTTGAAGATGTAAATGCGGGTTTATTTATTTATCCAATGTTAATGGCTGCTGATATTTTATTATATGACGCCAATCTAGTCCCTGTTGGAAAAGATCAGCTACAACACCTTGAAATGGCCAGAGATGTTGCCTCAAGAATTAATCATAAATACAAAAATGTATTTATTGTTCCCGAGCCATTAACAACTAAAGACAGTATGCTTATTCCTGGAACAGATGGAGAGAAAATGAGTAAATCAAAAAATAACACCATTGACATTTTTCAAGCAAATGCTTCAATAAAGAAAATTGTCAACAAACAAATTGTTACTGACACCATTCCTTTAGAAGATCCTAAAGATCCATATATCTCAACAGTTTATAAACTTTACAGTGTAATTGCAGATGAAGATTCTACGACTCAAATGGCAAAAAAATTGCAAGCTGGTGGTTATGGATGGGGTCACGCTAAAAAGGAATTAATTTCTGCAATAGAAACTAAATTTGACAAACCAAGAGAGAAATTTAATTACTACATGTCTCATAAAGAAGAACTTGATTTAATTTTAGAAAGTGGAGCAGCTAAGGCTAGAAAAGTAGCACAGGCTACACTTAGGAGAGTAAGAAATCAAATTGGATATTAATTATAGAGGCAATTTTACTCTTTTTAAAGTGTTACTCATAAAACAAAGAATTAAAAATTTAACTGTGACTAAAAATCAAAAAATATGAAAAGGTTAATTCCGGCACTATTAGTAATACTATTTTTCTCTTGTTCAAAAACTGAAGGGCCTGGTGGAAAAGCTACAATAAAAGGAAAAGTTAGTGTTGCTAACATTAATGTTTTAGGGACAACAATTGACACCTACGATGCACAAGAAGAAAATGTATACATAAATTACGGTGACATTGACAACACATTTGATGATGATGTTAAAACAAGTCACGATGGAAGTTTTCAATTCAACTATTTGAATCAAGGTAATTATGAAATTTTTATTTACAGTGACTGTGTATCATGCCCAAAAGGACAAGACAGTTTAATTAAAGTAAACGTAACCATTGACAACAGATCTGAAGAAGTTGATTTAGGAATTATATCCATTGCTAATTTCATTTAAAAAACATGCGCAAGCTTATTTTAATATGTTTTTTGGTTCCTCTTTTTTTTTATTCTCAAGAAGATTTTGGCACATGGACTAAAATCAGTTTTGACTATAAACTAAACAAAAAAGTATCTTTCGTGTCTAAGACTGAACTAAGAACTAAAGATAATTCTAGAACAAGAAATCAATTTTACACGCAACTTTCTGCCAGGTATAAATTCAACAAAAAACTTTCTATCAACCTCTCCTACAGACTTAAAACATTAAAAGAAAATTATGGCGAAGAAATTCAAAATAGATTTCATTCTGATATTAACTACAGATCTAAAATTGAAGATCTTTCTATTTATTTTAGATTACGAACACAATACAACATTACCTACAACTCTGATAATGCCTTGTACGAAAGAACACGATTAAAATTAAAATACCAATTCAATAAAAAATTAAGTTTCTTTATGTATAATGAGTTTTATTTTCTTGTAAATGACACAGAAAATAATGGCTTTCACAAAAATAGATTTGGAACAGGTTTTGAATATAAAATATCCAAGTCTATATCTGCAGGACTTAAATATCTCAGAATATCAGATGTTAATGTAGAAAATCCTAAAACAATGAATGTAATTGGATTAAACTTTGCTCACAAACTTAATTAAAGCTCAAACTTTATACCCTGAGCCAATGGAAGATCTCTTCCCCAATTTATAGTATTGGTTTGCCTTCTCATGTATACTTTCCAAGCATCAGAACCAGATTCTCTTCCCCCTCCAGTATCTTTTTCACCGCCAAAAGCACCACCAATTTCAGCTCCTGATGTTCCAATATTTACATTTGCAATTCCACAGTCAGAACCCCTGTGAGATAAGAATTCTTCTTGCTCTCTCATGTCTGTTGTCATTATTGCTGAAGAAAGACCTTGAGGAACAGCATTTTGAATATCAATTGCATTTGAAACATCTCCACTGTACTTTAACAAATATAAAATTGGCGCAAAAGTTTCATCTTGTACAATTTGATACTTATTTTCAGCTTCAACAATTACAGGTTTAACATAACATCCACTTTCGTAACCATCACCCTCTAAAACTCCACCTTCTAATAAAACTTTAGTACCTTCTTTCTTTCCATTTTCAATTGCTGCTAAATACATGCTTACAGCATCAGTATCAATCAATGGCCCAACATGATTAGATTCATCTAATGGATTTCCGATTTTCAATTGTCCATAAGCATTTACAAGCACTTCTTTAACGTCATTGTATATACTATCATGGATTATTAACCTTCTAGTAGAAGTGCATCTTTGACCTGTAGTTCCAACCGCTCCGAAAACAATGGCGGGAAGCAACATTTTAAGATCTGCACTTGGAGTTAAAATAACAGCATTATTACCCCCAAGTTCTAGTAAAGACTTGCCTAATCTAGCACCTACAGCTTCTCCAACTGATTTACCCATTCTAGTTGATCCTGTCGCTGAAACAAGAGGAACTCTTTTATCGTTAGCCATTAACACACCTATATCAGCACGACCAATAACTAAAGAAGAAATTCCATCATGTAAGCCATTTTCTTTAATTACCTGAGCAATTATATTTTGACATGCTATAGCACATATTGGAGCTTTTTCCGATGGTTTCCATATACAAACATCTCCACAAACCCAAGCTAATGCAGTATTCCAAGCCCAAACAGCAACTGGAAAGTTGAATGCAGAAATAACTCCTACTATTCCAAGTGGATGATACTGTTCATACATTCTATGAAGTGCTCTTTCTGAGTGCATTGTAAGACCGTGTAACTGTCTAGACAAGCCAACAGCAAATTCACATATATCAATCATCTCTTGAACCTCTCCTAACCCTTCTTGATAGGACTTACCCATTTCATAGGAAACCAATTTGCCTAAATCTTCTTTCTTCTCTCTTAAAAGTTCACCGAATTGCCTAACAATTTCGCCTCTTTTTGGAGCGGGTACCATTCGCCAAGATTTAAAAGCATCGTTTGCTTTTTCAATACATGCCTCATACTCAGTATTAGTGGCTGCATTAACTTGTGCTATTAAGCTCCCGTCTACAGGTGAATAAGATGCGATTTTCTCACCTCTTGTCATGAACCAATGTGATCCAACAGCAGAACCACTGTTTTCAGCTTTAATTCCAAGATTTTCTAATACATTTTTAATATCTATTTGTTCCATCACTTCGGTCATTTATATTTATTTTTTGCAAATGTAGGATTTAATTCAAATAAGGGCAACCATAGACAAAAAGATAGTTGAAGGATTAAGTAATTGAGCTCTAAATTTGAACTAATTTATTCTTCCTTTTGATTTTGATGAGACTCATTGTTTGATAAAGCTTCTTCAATTTTATCTGACATCATGTTCTGATTACTTTTTAATTTTATTGAATCGATTAAAACATCTTTCACTTTCTCTCCTCTGTTCATAATCAACGATATTGTCATAATTAAGCTTGTTAAAATAATTGTATGCAGCAAAATACCCTGATCAAAAAACGAAATTGTACAATCAAATTTAGCATTATAGTAATCTAAAAAATCACCTTGAATATCTACCCAACCGTTTGGAATTGAAAAAAACAACAAAACAGTAATTAATCCTCTTGGAGCAATCCATAATTGAGGGAAAATATCTTTTCCCGAAAAAAGTCGAAGTAAAATCAAACGAACAATAAACAAGACACAAACAATGACTAAACTAATCAACCCATATCTCCAATCGAAAAGAGAACTAATGGAAATGGTAATTCCAAAAACAACAAAGAAGAATGTTCTTAAAACAAAAGCTGTCTCTAATGTAATTACATGCAATTCATGAAGAGATTCTTTTAACTTTTCACCAGCGGTAAATCTCTTTAAAGGACCAATGAAAAACAATTTGCTATTATTTAATATTAAACCAAAAAACAGAATTATTACTAAAGAAGAAATATGAAACATTTTTCCGATTGCATATAATAAAACAAGAACCGAAAACATCAAAAAGTATTTTGCTTGCATTTTTAGCTTTTGAAACAATATCACCAGTAAATAGCTGATAAAAACAGCTATTAATACAGTTGCTCCAATATTAAATGAAACCTCTTTAAAAATTTCTGAGGCTGACTCTACGTGTCTATTGTCCTTTAAAAAGTAAAAAAACATAATTCCCAAAATATCAGAAAAAGTGCTTTCATAAATCATGAATTCTTTTTTTTCTTTCATCAATCTAGAAACAGATGGAATAATTATAGCACTACTCATAATTGACAATGGAACAGCGTACATTAAAGAAGTAATCCAATTCACATTATTGGCCGACTGAGGTTCAAACCACAAAAGCATGAATAATGAAGCTATGGCAAAAGAAGATAGAATTAAAGCAAAAAAAGCGACAATGAAACTTTTAAAAATCATTCCAATTTTTTCTCTTCTTAATTTAAGATCGAGAGCTGCTTCCAAAACAATAAAAATAAGGCCCACATTTCCTAGAATTTCAAGACCCATCATAAGTTGAGAATCCTTTGCATCAGTATTTGGAGCCCAGATTGTGAGCTGAATAATTACTCCTAAAATAATCAACATTAAAACACTGGGAATGTTGGTTTTATTGGAAATAATATTAAAAATAAAACTCAGTATTATAATTACTGCAGCTGCTATAATAATTACATAAGTACTCATTAAAATATATTAATTAATCGCCTTTAATAGGATTCTAAACGTAGTTCCGGTTTTTATTTCAGTTGTTAGAACAAATATTTTTCCATCATGATGTTCTTCAATAATTCTTTTTGCCAACGACAAGCCTAATCCCCATCCTCTTTCTTTGGTTGTATATCCAGGCTCGAAAACGTTCTTCGTTTTATTTATAGGTATTCCCTTTCCTGTATCCGAAATATCTATGGAAATCATTTTATTATCTAAACCAAAATTAATAGTCAACTTTCCCTCTCCCTGCATAGCATCTACAGCGTTTTTAACAACATTTTCAATCACCCATTCAAATAGTGCTTTGTTTACATCACAATTGAATTTCAATTCTTTATTGTTAATCTCTATATTAATCTTCTTAGATATTCTTCCCTTCATGTAATCTAAACAACCTGTAACAAGTTCAACTATGTTTAAAGTTTCAAGTTTAGCAGTAGAACCTATTTTAGAAAATCTTTCCGTTATTGTTTCTAACCTTATAACATCTTTATTCATCTCGGCAATTGAATCTTGATCAACACCTTGATCTTTTAAGATTTCTAACCATGCCATTAACGAAGACAAGGGTGTACCTAGCTGATGAGCAGTTTCTTTTGCCATTCCTACCCAAACTTGATTTTGTTCTGCTCTTCTGAATGTGCTAAAAAGTAAATATGCTACAAATAAAAACAAACTTATTACCCCTAACATTACATATGGAAAATACCTCAACTGTTTTAAGGTTAAGGATTCGTAATAATATATAACCCCGCTTTTTCCGTCTCCTAAATCTATTTGAATTGGAAGATTTTCATTTTGCATTTTTAACACTACATCCTCAATGTTCTTAGCGTTAACATTAGATGCAATTATTTCATTTGTATTTGAATTAATAAAAACAACTGGAACAAGAGCTGAATTATTTATTAAATCTTTATTAAATGATTGAATTAACGAATCTCTTTTAAATTGCAAATCGTAAAACTCTTGAGAATTTGAAAAATACACTCGCTGACTTTTCACTTTAGAATATGAAATTTCAATTGGTGGGTTTTTCATCCTCCAATTCCCTATCAAAGAAGCTAATTTTTCATTTTTAAGCTCAACTAAATTCTGTTCTTCTATATTATTATTGGTTCTTTTTGCTTTTTTAATTATGCTTTCAATTGAGTCTAATTCTGGTAAATTTACATAAGAAATAAATTGGTCATTTTGATCAGTTAGAATTAAAGGAATGTTGTCATTTGTGTATACAGTATCTACGTTTTTCTGAATAATGTATAATGCAAATCCATAATCATTTAATGGTTTCTCAAATTCTTTTTCAGCTTTTGCCCAAAGCTCTACGTTCTCTCTTTCTTTTTCAGAAAGTGCAAAGAAAGATTGATTTGTTAACTTAACTAAATCAGCTTTTTTACTAATAGCCTTACTCCAAAGCTTTATTTTTTGACGCTCCTCTTTTTGAACTTTACTAGCAATGTGAGAGGCGTACCAATTTGTTCCAATAACAATTAAAAAAGCTATTAAACCTAAGAGATACTTCCACCTTTGTTTTTGAGAATATAAATTCATAAATATCTAATCTATGAAATTACAAATGAAATTGTAAATTATTAGCAACTGATTTATAGCCAGTTAGTAAAAAGGTGAGAAAGGTTGGGTAGCTGAAACCCAAAATCAACAACACTAATTTCATCTTCCTGAGAGTTACTTAAATTATTTTCAGAATTTACATTAGTAATAGTTTTATCTGAAAGTAGTTCAAGAGAATATTGGCCATTGTTAAGATTATTAACAAAAACAATTATCTCATCTGAAGATACTATTTCATTATTATAATCAACTAAAAGTTTTGAGACCGAAAAGTCTACGTTGCAATTAGCTACTCCTGTAAATTCTGATATCTTATTTTTCAAGTAAGAAGTACATCCTCGTTCGCACATCATACCCTTAACTAAAAACTCACTCTGATGATTTGTAAAAACCTCAACATTATGATTATTCAAATCAATTGAATTATTTGAGCAACCATAAAACGTAAACACAACAAGAACACTTAAAATAATATTTTTCATTTTTACAAATTAATTTTTACGAATATACAAACGAAAATAACGATATTTAACCTAAAACGAATTTGTTTAATAATTTATTGCGAATAAACAGTGAGAAGCCAAATTAAATCCTGGGTATTTCTAATTCTTCTTTCAATAATTTGGGGGAGCTCTTTTTTATTAATAAAAATAGCATTAATGGATGATGCTGGAAACTTAAGATTATCTCCATCAATTCTTGCAGCATTAAGGTTAAGTTTAGCATTTGTTTTCTTACTTCCACTTGCAATAATCCATTTTAAAAAAGTGAAATTAAAAGATACTCCTTATTTGTTAATTTCTGGGTTTTTAGGTAATGGCATCCCTGCTTTTCTTTTTGCTTTTGCAGAACTCAAACTAAGTAGTGCAGTTACAGGAATGTTAAATTCTCTAGTTCCTGTTTTCACAATTATTATTGCGGTTTTATTTTTTAATTTTATAGGGAAAATAAAGCATGTTTTAGGAATAATAACAGGAATAATTGGAACTTTTTAATTATTGGAATTGATGTTTCACAAAGTTTTTCTCTACTTCCAACAGCTCCGTTAATTATGGTTCTTTCTGGATCTCTTTGCTATGCCATTAGCTTAAATGTAATTAAATACAAACTCCATCATCTTCATCCCAACTTAATCACCTCTGTATCTTTCTGCTTTATTGGAATCCCTTCACTTATCTATCTGTGGCAAAAAGAATTTTTTTTCGAACTTTCAAGCGGTGAAATTGAAAAAGAAGGATTGATTGCAGTTTTTATATTGGCTTTATTAGGCACCGCTGTAGCTGTTTTAATTTTCAATAGACTCATTAAAATTTCAAGCCCTGTTTTTGCATCTTCAATAACATACTTAATTCCTGTTGTTGCAGTAGTCTTTGGATCTTTGTATGGAGAAAAAATAACATTTATTCAACTAGCTGGGTTAATTATCCTTTTATTTGGAATTATTATAATCAATATTGACAAACCATTTCATAGAATTAAACAGGTTTTTATCTTTGACAAATAATTTTCCACTAAACGCTTTCAATGCACACTAAGAGACACAAGTATTTTCTATTATTCTTTATTCCGTTTATTCTGAGCTGTCAGCAAGAAGCAGAATCTGTAGAAATAGAAAACGCCATTATAGAAAAAAACGAAAATGTTACAATGCTTCCCAAAGTTGAAACTCCAGTTTTTAATGCGGACTCAGCCTTTAGCTATGTAAAAAAACAAGTAGATTTTGGGCCAAGAGTACCTAATTCGATTTCACATTATAATTGTGGTGAGTGGTTAGAAAAAAAGTTGACTTCTTTAAACTTTCAAGTATTGACTCAGAAAGGTAAAGTAATTGCTTTTAATGGTGCAAAGCTTAATATTAATAACATTATTGCAAGGCATAAACCTGAGTTAGAAAATAGGATTATGCTTTGTGCTCATTGGGATACTCGCCCATTTGCTGACAGAGATAGCGAAAGAGTTAACCTTCCAATTGATGGGGCGAATGATGGAGCAAGTGGTGTTGGTGTGCTTTTAGAGATTGCCAGAAACATCTCATTGTTAGATCCGCTAATTGGAGTTGACATTATTTTATTTGATGCAGAAGATTATGGTGCTCCAAATATGAGTGGTCAGTTTTTTGACCTAAACTCCATGAATGATACATGGTGCCTTGGTTCACAGTATTTTTGCAAAAACATTCTCATTGAAAATTACAAACCTAAATACGGTATTTTATTAGATATGGTAGGTGGCGAGAATGCTAAATTTCCCAAAGAAGGAATTTCTAGACAATTTGCTGCTCAGAAACTAAACATTTTCTGGAAACGTGCGCAGCAATTGGGTTATGGAGATTATTTTGTAAATAAACTTGCGCCACCAATAACTGATGACCATACCTATATAAATCAGCTTTATAGAATACCAACAATAGATATTATTCATTATACTCCTAGAACAACAAATGGAAGGTTCGATTTCGGGAAATTCCACCATACACACGAAGACAACATTGACAACATCCACAAACCAACTCTAAAGGCTGTAGGGCAAACTGTTTTACACATCATCTATGAACAACTTTAAATATGTCTGAAAAAAAACTTTACCTACTTGACGCCTTTGCTTTAATATACAGGGCTCATTTCGCTTTTGCTAGAAACCCTAGGTACAATTCAAAGGGAATGAATACTTCTGCTGTTTTTGGATTTACCAATAGCTTACTTGAAATATTAAACAATCAAAAGCCAACTCATCTAGGCGTTGTTTTCGATACTCCTGGGCAAGGAATTAGGGAAGAGATTTTTTCAGATTACAAAGCCAATAGAGATAAAATGCCCGAAGACATACAACTGGCTATTCCTTATATAAAAAATCTTCTAAAGGCATTAAAAATACCTATTGTTTCATTAGAGGGATATGAGGCAGATGATTTAATGGGCACACTGGCAGTAAAAGCTGAAGAATTAGGCTTTATAACTTATTTAATGACTCCAGATAAAGATTTTGCACAGCTTGTGAATTCAAACACATTCATATATAAACCCGGAAGGTCAGGAAATCCTTTTCAAATTTTAGGAACAAAAGAGGTTTGTGAAAAATTTGAAATTGAAAACCCCAAACAAGTAATTGATATATTGGGGCTTTGGGGAGATGCCGTTGACAATATCCCTGGAATTCCTGGAATTGGAGAAAAAACTGCAAAAAAATTAATAGCCCAATATGGAAGTGTTGAAGGTCTTTTAAAAAACACTCACGAATTAAAAGGAAAACAAAAAGAAAATGTTGAAAATTTTGCAGAACAAGGTCTGCTTTCTAAAAAACTTGCCACAATAATATTAGATAGTCCCATAGAATTTATACCTGAAGAGTTTATTTTAAAACAGCCTAATAAACCAGAAGTAATTGAATTATTATCTGAATTGGAATTTAACCGCCTCTCTAAAAGACTATTAGGAGAAGAAGTAGAATTAAAACCAACAAGTAGCTCTGGGCAAATGTCTTTATTTGGGGCTGTAGCTGGGGACAGCATAAAAGAAGAGGTTAAACCTGTCGAATATAAAACCTTTCAGGATTTAAAACCTAATTATACTTTGATTTCTTCCGCTTTAGAACATGAAAAATTCATCAAGCTTTTGTGCGAACAAAAAACAGTTTGTTTTGACACTGAAACTTCTGGGTTAAACCCAAGAGAATCTTCAATAATTGGTCTAGCTTTTTGTTTTAACAAAGGAGAAGCGTATTACTGTTCAATTTCTGAAAATCCTGCTATTTTACACTTATATCAATCATTTTTTGAAGATTCTTCCATATTAAAAATTGCCCACAATTTAAAATTTGATGCCGCAGTTCTTAAATCTAATAAGATTAATGCAGTTGGACCTTTTTTTGACACCATGATAGCACATTATCTTCTAAAACCAGACCAAAGACACGGTATGGATGTGCTTGCAAATAACTATTTATCTTACAAACCAATTTCAATTGAAACTTTAATAGGTAAAAAAGGGAAGAATCAGAAAAGTATGCTCGAAATTCCAGCAGATCTTATTAAAGACTATGCAGCTGAAGATGCCGACATAACTTTCCAACTGTATCAAATTTTTGAAACCGCCATTAAAAAAGAAAAACTCGAATCTCTTTTCTATGACATTGAAATACCTCTTTCAATTGTTCTAATGGAGATGGAAAATGAAGGTATTTGTTTAGACACTAAATCTTTATCAGATTTTTCTGTAAAACTTGAAGAATCTATTAAAAATTTAAAATCAACTATCTATGGTTTTAGTGATATAGACTTCAATATTGACTCTCCTAAACAATTAGGTGATATTTTATTTAACCATCTAGCTCTTGATGATAAAGCAAAGAAAACTAAAACTGGTCAATACAAGACAGATGAGCAAACACTTCAAAAATTAGCAAATAAGCATCAAATTGTAAAAGAAATACTTGAGTATAGACAGCAAAAAAAATTACAATCTACCTATGTTGATGCTCTACCTAAATTAATTTCTTCTCAGACAAATAGATTGCATACCACATTTATGCAAACAGTAGCAGCAACAGGACGACTAAGTTCAACCAATCCAAATATTCAAAACATTCCCATTAAAACTGAAATGGGAAAAGAAATTAGAAAAGCCTTTATTTCTAGAAATAAAGACTACTCAATATTAGCTGCTGATTATTCTCAAATTGAATTGCGAATTATTGCAGCTTTAAGTGGAGACAAAAGTATGATTGATGCCTTTAAAAATAACATTGACATACACTCATCAACAGCAGCAAAGGTCTTTAAAGTGAATTTTAAGGATGTTACTCAAGAAATGCGTAGAAAAGCAAAAATGGTAAACTTTGGTATTATTTATGGAATAACTGCATTTGGATTATCTCAAAGACTAGGGATTAAAAGAGGTGAAGCCAAAGAAATAATTGACAACTATTTCGAACAATTCTCAGATATTAAAACCTACATGGATTCTATGGTTGATTTCGCAAGAGAAAATGGGTATGTAGAAACCATAAAAAAAAGAAAAAGACATTTAAAAGATATTAATAGCAGAAATGCTCCAATAAGAGGATTTGCAGAAAGAAATGCCATAAATGCTCCTATTCAAGGAAGTGCTGCAGACATAATTAAAATTGCAATGATTAACATTAGAAAAGAAATACAGCTAAAAAACTTAAAGTCAAAACTTTTACTTCAAGTTCATGATGAGTTGGTTTTTGACTTATTTAATCCAGAAAAAGATGTAATGTTAGAGCTAGTTGAAAAAAACATGTCTGGAGCTGTTAATTTACAAGTTCCATTAAATGTCGAGATGGGAATTGCAGATAATTGGCTAGATGCACATTAATTTTACACTTGTTTTGTCTATATAACATATTTAAATTATTTTTATAATATGCATAACTTCAAGTGTTCCTATATACTCTTGTTTTTTATTGTTTTTTTATTCTCCTGTAATGAAACTTCAAATTATGAAAAGGATTCTAATTTAAACAGCCAACCCATTGACACCATAATTGAAATTCAAGATTCACATGTTGAGAACATATATTTCAATGTTCCAACTCCAATGGAAACTGCCTATATCCTAAAAAAAGCAGGTGCAATTTATGACTTCACTTTACCTTTAGATCCAAATAAAGCACAAAACGATTACACATCTGAAGAACAAGCACTTTTACTTGGCTTATACGGTTCGGATTTAAACTACACTATTGTATCTAGTAAGAATCAAGAAACAATGTTTTATTTAAACAGCACAAAGATATTAGGAGAGAAATTAGGTCTAGGAAATATACTAAATGAAGAGGTTAAAGCTAGGGTTGAACAAAATATTAATAGTAAAGATTCTATGCAAGTAATAATAAGTGACCTCTTTTGGAAAGTTGAAATGTCCCTTAAAGATGATGATCGTGAAAGTATTAGTGCACTAATTGTTGCTGGTGGGTGGATTGAGGGCCTTTATATTGCTACTCAAATTTCAAATCAAATGCAAGGCAATCAAGAAATTAAATCTATCATATGTCAACAAAAATATAGCTCTAGGAGTGTTCTTGAGCTTTTGAAAAACAATCGTGTATCAAATCACACGCTTGAAACTGTAATTGAACCTTTAGAAGAAATTAATTCAGCTTTCGCTATGCTTGAATTAGAAGACAAAACAATAAAAAACAATGAAACTTTAAGTAGCGGAACCCTTTTAATTAATGATGATGTTATTTCTGATGTTAGATTAATAATTGAACAAATAAGAACTGATATCACTCATTAATTTTTCTTAACTTTGTTCTAACTTATTAAATTATGGAAACAATTCTATTTATACAGAACATAGGAGTGCCGGGATTAGTAATGATTGTTTTAATCATAGTATTACTTTTTGGAGGGAAAAAGATTCCTGAACTCATGAAAGGTCTTGGGAAAGGAATGAAAGAATTTAAAGATGCCTCTAAAAATGACAAAGACGATTCTAGCTCATCAGATTTAAAAAAAGATTAATTTTTTTTGGACTCTTACAACTCTTTATCAGACATTCAAAGTGCTTTTATTTCAGGTAATTTATCCTGTGTTGAGCTTTTAAAGCATTATTTAGAAAAAATATCAGTCTCTAAAAGCAATGCTTTTATTGAAGTATATAAGGAGAGTGCTTTAAAAAGAGCTGCAGAAGTTGATGAAAAGTTAAAAGCTGGAACAGCTAAAAAGCTAGCTGGCTTAATAATTGGCGTAAAAGACAACATTTGCGTTAAAAACAAATCATTAACAGCAAGTTCCAAAATATTAGAAAACTTTAATTCAGTGTATAATTCAACAGCAGTAGAACGGTTGTTAAATGAAGATGCTATAATTATCGGTCGATTAAATTGTGATGAATTCGCAATGGGAAGCTCTAATGAAAACAGTATTTATGGTCCTGTTTTAAATCCACATGACGTAACAAAAGTCCCTGGAGGATCGTCAGGAGGTTCAGCAGCTGCAGTTGCTGAAGGGCTCTGCCTAGCAACGTTAGGTTCAGATACTGGTGGGTCAATCAGACAGCCTGCTTCATTTTGTGGCGTGGTTGGATTCAAACCTTCTTATGGAAGAGTTTCAAGGCATGGTCTAATAGCATATGGATCTAGCTTCGATCAAATTGGACCGTTAACAAAAAATATCGATGATACTGCAATTATAATGGAAGTTATCGCAGGCCAAGATGATTATGACAGTACATCGTCAAATGAACCTGTACCTGAATATTCCAAATCGTTAAACCCTGACCCCACACCTTTAAAAATTGCTGTTCCTTCAGAATATTTGAATTCTGATGCCATTGACAATGAGATACGAGAAGATTTTAAAAATAAAATTGCTCAGTTAAAAAAGTTAGGTCATATGGTGAAAGAAGTTAGTTTTCCATATGTAGATTCTCTAATTCCAACTTATTATGTTTTAACTACAGCAGAGGCTTCATCCAATTTAGCAAGATACGATGGTGCTCATTATGGTTATAGAAGTGAAAACTCTAAGGACATTGAAACTACGTATTTTAAAACTAGATCAGAAGGTTTTGGTTTAGAAGTAAAACGAAGAATCATGTTAGGTACTTTTGTTTTAAGCGCTGGTTATTATGATGCTTATTACACAAAAGCCTTAAGGGTTAGACGACTAATTAAAAACAAAACTGATGAACTTTTTAAAGACCATGATTTAATTCTTTTACCAACTGCTCCAACTACGGCATTTGGTCTAAACGAAATTAAAGACCCCATTAAAATGTATCTCCAAGATATCTTTACTGTTCACGCAAACATTGCAGGGAATCCTGCAATATCAATACCGTTAGGCAATCATACTAACAATATGCCGTTCGGAATTCAATTAATGACAAATAAATTTGAAGAAGAAAAACTATTAGCTTGCGCTTCATACATGATGAACGAATTAAACTAATGTCAATTAAAAAATATTTACTTTTTTCTTTTTGTCTTTTCACTGTATTAATCAAGAGTCAGGATAGCTTATTTGTTGTTAATGACTCTGCAATTAAACTTTATGAAGCCAACCTTGCTCTTTTATATCAAGAGTCAATGAGTAACTACAACACCTCTTACATAAAAGACTCCAATGTTAATCACTCGATAAAAGAAATAAAAAAAAGAATTAATTATTTGAATCATCAAACACCTTTTGATTTTAATTCTTCTGAATTAATATTAAACTACATCAAAACTTATGTTGAAAAAAGAAAGAAATTAACTGCTAAAATGTTTAATTATGGAAAATTTTACTTTCCAATATTTGAAGAACAGCTAATAAAACATGAACTACCTTTAGAACTAAAGTACCTTCCAATTGTAGAGTCTGCTTTAAATCCTAAAGCTAAATCTCGAGCTGGGGCAGTTGGACTGTGGCAGTTTATGCCTCGAACGGGAAAGATGATGGGTCTAGAAATAAGTTCATTTATTGATGAAAGAAAAGATCCTTTACTGTCAACCGAAGCGGCTTGCCTTTATTTAAAAAAATTATTCACTGTCTATGAAGATTGGAATTTAGCTTTAGCAGCTTATAATGCAGGACCAGGAAATATAAACAAAGCCATTAGAAGGTCAGGTGGAGAAACTGATTATTGGAAAGTAAGACCTTTTCTTCCAAAAGAAACTCAAAACTATATACCAGCATTTACCGCTGTTAATTACATGATGAATTACAATTACATAGGGGATCAAACTGTTAAAGAACTTCCTTTCGTTTATTATGATGTTGACACACTGCTTGTAAGCGAACGTATCTCTTTTGAAACTTTAGAGGAATGGTTAAGCTATGATTTAGAGAAGATTTCATTTCTAAATCCTTCATATACGGAAGAAATAATACCTAAAAGCAACACTAAACATTCATTGTGTTTACCTTCATTTTTAATCTCGGATTTTTTGATGCAACAAGACAGTATTTATCATTACTCTTCTAAGACTATCAATATTAATTCATTTGAAGAAAAATCATCTACTTCAAAATTCTACATCATTAAGGAGGGTGATACTATTTGGGATATTGCAGAGAAATACAAGGGAATAAGTGTGGCAGACATTAAAAATTATAATAAAAATGTTGACATCTCAAATGTGAAAAAAGGAGATAAGATTATTATTAGCATTCATTAACTAATGCTTTTATGTTATACTAATAGAAAATAACACATGAAACATTTTCTTGAAAATGATTTTGAATTCGAGTTTCAACTAATTGGAATAAGCTGCCACGAAAAAGATTACAGAATTTGTTGGGCTTTAAATCAAGCATTAGGTGTTGAATTAACTAAAACAGAAACTGACTTAGAACTTGTGCTAAAAAAAAGAAAAAAGACTTCTTTTTATTCAGTATTTGAATATAAAAATGATGACACCTTAAATGAGTATTATTTAATTAACAACCGGAGTACAAACGGTCTTCTTATTAATGAACTGCCCCATTTAGATTATTTTGTAATGGTAAAAGAGAATTATCCTGTTGATATTAATGATGCAATAACACATATTAAAAAAATTCCTTTTATTTTAACAGCTTATAATGTTTCGGTAGATTCACTTGTATCTAAAGAAAATTTAATATTTTAAAATGGATAGAAAAACTAAAATCATTGCCACTATAGGGCCTGCTTCTTCATCCCTAGAAGTCTTAAGGAGATTAATTCTACAAGGTGTAAATATAGCTAGAATCAATTTTTCTCATGGGACTGAGCAAGATAATATTCAAGCCATAAAGAATGTGAGAAAAATTAATGCCGAACTCTCTGTTCACACCTCAATTTTAGCCGACTTACAAGGGCCTAAAATTAGAATAGGTGCTATGCCTGAAGAAGGTGTTGATTTAAAAAACGGTGCTAAATTCACATTAGATACAACAGTCGTAGAAGGAAATGTGAAAACTGCTAAAATTAGTTATTTAAACCTTCCTAAAGATGTAAAACCTGGTGAGCGAATATTATTGGATGATGGTAAAATCATTTTAGAGGTAACAGACACAAATAAGTCTACTCAGGTTACTACCAAAGTTATTGCAGGTGGTGTTTTATATTCTCGTAAAGGAGTAAACTTACCAAACACAGTTATTTCTACTCCTAGTTTAACAGAAAAAGACAGACACGACCTTAAGGTTGCTGTAGAGAATAAAGTAGATTGGATTGGATTATCATTTGTGCGATCTGCCAAAGATGTTGTTGAATTAAAAGAAGAAATTGAACTCTTAAATGGAGGAGCTAAAGTTATTGCCAAAATTGAGAAACCAGAAGCTGTTAACTCATTAAACGAAATTCTTGAAGTTACAGATGCTGTAATGGTAGCTAGAGGCGATTTAGGCGTTGAAATTCCTTTAGAGAGTGTTCCTATCATCCAAAAAGAAATTGTAAAAAAAGCATTAAAGCTTGCAAAGCCTGTAATTATTGCAACCCAAATGATGGAGAGTATGATAAATAGCATAACTCCAACAAGAGCAGAAGTAAATGATGTTGCAAATGCTGTTATGGATGGTGCTGATGCTGTTATGCTTAGTGGAGAGACCTCTGTAGGAGACAACCCAGTTGAAGTGATAGAAATTATGGCAAGAATTATAAATGAAGTTGAAACAAATTATTCTAATTTATTCAATCAAGAAGTAGTTCCAACGGAAAATCATGCAAGATTCATAACTGATTCAGTTTGTTTTAATGCTTGTAGACTTGCAAAGAGAGTACAAGCAAAAGCAATAATAACAATGACTCATTCTGGATATACTGCATTCAAAATTTCAAGTCAACGGCCTAAATCATCCATTTTTGTTTTTTCTAGTAATAGAAATCTTCTTTCTTGCCTTTCATTGGTTTGGGGTGTTAAAACATATTACTATAATAAAATGGTAAGTACTGATAATACAATTGCCGATATTAAAATTTTCCTAAGGAAAAATGGGCTTGTTTCCAAAGGAGATTTAATTATTAACACGGCCAGCATGCCAATAGAAGAAGCTGGAAAAACAAACATGCTAAAGCTGAGTGAAATTGATTAAAAAATTAAAAATGAACATACCACTTTTAAAAGAAATTTGTGAAGTAGCAGGAACTTCTGGATTTGAAAATAGAGTTAGAAATTTAATTATTTCAGAAATTGAAAAAATAGATGCAAAATATTCCATAGACAACATGGGGAATTTGACTGTGTTTGTTAAGGGAAAGGATAGCACTAAAAAAGTAATGCTTGGGGCCCATATGGATGAGATTGGGTTCATTGTTACACACATAGATGACAACGGGTTTTTAAGATTTCACACTCTTGGAGGATTCGACCCAAAAACACTTACCTCTCAAAGAGTAATTGTTCATGGTAAAAAAGATTTAATTGGTGTGATGGGTTCAAAGCCTTTACATGTAATGACACCTGAAGAAAAAAATAAAGTTCCAAAAACAACTGACTATTTTATTGACTTAGGAATGTCAAAAAAAGACGTAGAAAAATTAATTTCTGTAGGGAACCCAATAACTAGAGAAAGAGGGTTTATAGAAATGGGTGATTGCTTTAACTGTAAAAGCTTAGACAACAGAATTTCTGTCTTTATCTTGCTAGAACTAATTAAGCGGTTAGAGAAGCCTAGTTACGATGTTTATGCAGTATTTACTGTACAAGAAGAAGTTGGAATAAGGGGAGCTAATGTTGCTACTCAAAAAATTCAGCCTGATTTTGGATTTGGAATTGACACAACTATCGCATTTGATGTGCCAGGAGCTGCTAATCACGAGAAAATTACTGAACTCGGCAAAGGAGTTGCCATCAAAATAATGGATGCAAGTACTATTTGTGATACAAGAATGGTTGCTTTCATGAAAGATATAGCAAGTAATAACAATATTAAATGGCAAAATGAAATATTAACTGCAGGAGGAACCGACACATCTGGAATTCAACGAATGACACCTGGTGGCTCTATAGCTGGTGCAGTGTCAATTCCTACAAGACACATCCATCAAGTGATAGAAATGGTACATAAAAATGATGTTAGCAATGCAATAGAGCTATTGCAAAAATGTCTAGAAAATATGAAAAGTTATAATTGGGATTTTAAATAACTAAATGTTAGCCGATTTAAATTGTCCTAAAAATCGCAAATCATTTTCTGAATACAATCTTAAATCATTAACTTGATATTTGAGTTGTGCAATTCTTTCAATGCCCATACCAAAAGCAAAACCGGTATATAGTTTAGAGTCAATTTTACAATTATCTAAAACATTTGGATCTACCATTCCACAGCCCATGATTTCTAGCCAGCCTGAATATTTACAAACGTTACAACCATTTCCCGAGCATATAGTGCAAGAAACATCAACTTCAGCCGATGGCTCTGTAAATGGAAAATAAGAAGGTCTTAACCTAATCTTAGTTTTGTCACCAAACATTTGTTTAGTGAAATAACTAAGGGTTTGTTTTAAATCGCCAAAAGAAACATCTTTATCAATAAACAGCCCTTCAACCTGATGAAAAAAACAATGAGCCCTTGCAGAAATAGCCTCATTTCTAAATACTCTTCCAGGTGAAATTGTTCTTATTGGTGGTTGTCCCTTTTCCATTTCTCTAACTTGAACAGAAGAAGTGTGTGTTCTTAGTGCAATGTCTTTTGATATGAAAAAGGTGTCTTGCATATCTCTTGCAGGATGGTTCTCTGGAAAGTTTAGCGCAGAAAAATTATGCCAATCATCTTCAATTTCTGGTCCTTCTGAAATAGAAAATCCAATGTTTGAGAAAATTTCAATAATCTCATTTTTAACAATAGATATAGGATGCCTGGATCCAAGTTCGTAAGGTTGGGGGGGTACAGTTAAATCAACCTCACTTTTAGAATTAAGAATCTCCGAACCAATCTGTTCTTTTAACTCTATAATTTTACTTTGAATTGCTTTTTTTAAAACGTTAAGTTGAGCTCCAAATTCTTTTTTTTGATCGTTAGGAACATTTCGAAACTCATTAAAAAGTAAAGTTACTTTTCCTTTTTTTCCAAGATATGCTATTCTCAATGCCTCTAGTTTTTCAATAGATTGAGCATTAAAACCTGCTACTTCATTTTGTATTTCTTTTACTTTATCTAGCATTTTTTATTCAATTAAAGACATAGAAATAATTTTAACATCTTCTTTAGGTCGATTATTCTGAAAAGTTTCTATACTGCAAATACCGTCAATAACGTCCAACCCTTTTATAACTTCTCCAAAAACTGTATACCCGCCATCTAAATGAGGTGTTCCGCCAATAGTAGTATAATCTATCATTGCCTGTTTAGAAAACTTAAACAGCTCCATTTCTTTTGTTGCAAAAGGTTTTATTTTCTCTATTGTAATGTTCATACTGTCTCTTAAATTTTCTTTTTGACATTTTTTTA
>JAQWSL010000062.1 GCA_029243225.1 Flavobacteriales bacterium | reverse complement strand
ACTCTCCAATACAGTTAGTCCACCATAACCAGAATCAAATACTCCTATTGCGCCTTTATTTATCATCATAAAAAAAGCCCTATAAAGGGCTTTTAAAATTATTTTTCAGTTGTTAAACCTAATTGTTTCCTAACCAAATCTTCAATATTTTCACCTCCTGCATAAAGCACAGATGATAAATCGAAAATATAATCGTAGTTGTTTTTATCGGCAACTATTTTGACAGCTTCCGAAACTTTTTTCATGATCTGTTGTAGCAACACTTGTTCTTTCTGTTGCATTTCATTTTCTGCATCATATGCAATTTTCTCAATCTTTTGTTGCTTTTCCATTAGCTGAGTTTCTTTTCTTTGTATTGCATCTGCAGTTAAAGTTCCTTTCTCTTGCTCATAATTTTGTAAAGATTCTTGAAAAAGTTTTTGGTACATCTCCAATTCTTTAGTTTTTTCAGTTCTATACAACTCTAATTCCTTTTTTGCTGATTCATAATCTGGCATTTCAACCATGATTGTTTGAGAATTTAAATGCCCTAGCTTTTGAGAAATCCCTGTTGAAGATATTAAAGCAATGGCTAAAACTGTAATTATTTTGTTCATTTTTTATTTTTTAATTGTTGATTTTTCTTAGTACTGCATCACTCTTATCATATTTAGGATCTGCATAAATTATATTTGAATTCTTACTCTTATCTAAAATAAAGCTATAGCTGTTATCTTTTGACAATTGCTTTACTGCTTTATATATTTCATCTTGAATGGGATCAATTAATTCCTTTCTTTTTTTAAATAAATCTCCCTGAACTCCAAATCTTTTCTTTTGTAATTCTTTTGCCTTCTTCTCAAGATCAATTATCTCATCCATTCTAATTTTCTTTGTTTCTTCAGGCAAAAGAATTTCTTCTTCCTGAAAAGCTTTGTATTTACTTTCTATTTCGTTGTACTTTTTTTCTATGTCTTTTTGCCATTTTTCAGCTAAATCATCAATTTCTTTTTGAGCATCTGTATACTCAGGCATTTGACTTAAAATATATTTAGTATCAATAAAAGCATACTTCTGTGAAAAAGAACTCATCGAAATAAATCCCAAAAGGGTAAGTAAAAGAAAATATTTTTTCATAATTAGATTTTTTGAATTATAACTCTCCAATATTCATACCAATTGTAAAATGAAATTGTCCATGATACCCTTTTGTCTGAATTTCACTGTTGTGAATCACTTCACCAGCAGCACCAGGATTTACAGGATCAAAACCAAATCCATAATCTAAACCAAGTAAACCAAACATGGGAAGAAATATTCTAACTCCTAAACCAGCAGATCGTTTTACTTTAAAAGGATTATATTTTTTATAATCATTCCAGGTGTTTCCAGCTTCTGCAAATCCAAGCATATAAATAGTAGCTGATGGGTTAAGACTTAAAGGATAACGCAGTTCCATAGTATATTTACTAATTAAACGGTCTCCAGTAGAAGTAGATAACGATTGATCATCGTAACCTCTTAATGCTATAATTTCTCTTCCGTCTAAACTAAAACCTGAGAGTCCACTTCCTCCAAGATAAAATCTTTCAAATGGTGGAGCGCCTAAATTACGGTTCCAGCCATTTAATAAACCAAATCCCATTCGTGCATTGAAAACCAGCTTTTTATCTTTAGAAAGAGGAGTAAACCAAGAAGTTGTGAATTTTATTTTATTGTATTGAAGGAATTTATATTTCTCCTGATCAGTTAAATCACTATGATCATCAAATCCATTTACTCTAGAGTAAGGATAAACGCTTGTTTTAACAGTTAATGACAATGAAGAACCATTTCTAGGATATAATGGCTGATCTATACTACTTCTAGTTAAGTTCCATTTAAAATATGGATTATTAACATATCCGTCAGAGAAACTAAACACATTTCCAAAATTATTTAACTCATAGTATTGGTAGCCTAGCTCATAATAAACACTGAAATAATCATCAGGCCATTTCAATCTTTTACCAAGACCCAAAGAAACACCAGTAATTTTAATAACCCTACGATTTAAATTTTCAATACGTTTACCATCTGCATCAGTAGAATCAGCATAAAATTTTCTATCGTAAGCTTGTAAAGAGTGATAAGCAGAAACACTTAATGAATTAGGTTTTTTCCCTCCAAGCCAAGGCTCCGTAAAAGAAATATTGTAACTCTGGAAAAAATAACCATTAGATTGAGCTCTTATACTTAAACGTTGACCATCACCCGCTGGAAGTGGTGACCAAGATCCTTTTTTAAATAACTTTCTCATCGAGAAATTATTAAAAGAAACACCTAAAGTTCCGACAATGCTACCATTCCCCCATCCACCAGAAAGCTCTATTTGATCACTTGGTCTTTCTTCAACGACATATTCAATATCAACAGTTCCATCATTTGGATTAGGTGCTGGATTAACACCTAGTTTTTCAGGATCAAAATATCCATTTTGAGCCAGCTGTCTTTGTGTTCTTATAATGGCATCTCTAGAAAATAAATCTCCAGGATGAGTATACATATCTCTTAAAATAACATGATCACTCGTCTTTGAATTTCCTTTAACAGTAATGTTTTTGATCCTTGCTTGTTTACCTTCATAAATTCTAAATTCTAAATCTACCGAATCATTTTTAACACTTTTCTCAATGGGAGTAATTTGAAAAAACAAATAACCATCATCCATATATAAAGAACTTACGTCATTGCCATTTGGATTCATATAAAGTCTAGCATCTAGAGTTGCTTGGTTATATTCATCTCCAGCTTTAATGCCTAAGACTGTATCTAACTGACCAGAAGAATATTTCAAATTACCGTTCCACTGAATACTTCTTATGAAATATTTCCTTCCTTCATCTATCGTTAAATCTATATTTACAGATTTTTCATCAAAATTGTATACCGTGTCAAATGTGATTTCCGCATCTCTATAGGAAAGCTCATTGTATTTAGCTAAAATCTTACTTTTATCTGTCTTAAAAGTTGCATACTGAAATTTAGAACCTAAGGTGAGTTTATACCACTTCTTCTCCTTGGTATCTTTCATTTGCCTTTTAATTTTAGCAGCTGTAAGAGCTGTATTTCCTGAAATATTTATTGCATTGATTTTAAATCGATTGCCTTTATCAATGTTAATTTTCATCATAACACTGTTATTCACAAGTGTATCTTTTGAAGTAACTACATCAACTTTAGATCTTAAAAATCCTTTATCAACAAAATAATTTTTTGTTGACTGTTTAATACGAAGTAAAAGATCGTCTGTTACAATCTTACCACTAAATAAATTCAGATCTTCTCTCAAATTATCTCCTTCAGATTTAGAAATCCCTTTAAAGCTATATCTCGATAATCGCTCTCTTTCAGAAAGCTTAATAACAAGAAAAATATCGCTTCCAGCGATTTTATCTGCAGAAATCTGAACATCAGAAAACAAATTTTGAGCCCATAACTTTCTTATAGCGTTAGCAATTTCTTCACCTGGAATATTAATTCTTGAACCTCTTTTAAGTTCAGATTTCTGAATAATTAAATTATGGTCTAAATTCCTAACTCCATCAACAACTATACCTGCAATTGTGTATTCTTTAGGAGACATGTATCCTATAGAATTTAACTGACTATAAATAGGGTTTCCTATAAATACGATTATTGCTATTAACAGTTTGTAAAATCTCATTCTCATTTCAATTGTTCTGTCGTCTTACCAAATCTTCTTTCTCTTTTCTGAAAATCTACAATGGCTTTAAAAAAACATTCTTTGTCAAAATCTGGCCAAAGAATATCAGTAAAAAACAATTCAGTATAAGCCAATTGCCACATTAAAAAGTTACTAATTCTATTTTCCCCACTCGTTCTAATTAAAAGTTCTGGATCGGGGAAATTAGAAGTAGAAAGATAAGAACTTATTAAATCCTCATTTATTTCATTTGAACTTAATTTATTTGCTTCAATTTGTAGTGCAATATTTGTTATGGCGTTAGTTATTTCCCACCTTGAACTATAGCTTAATGCTAAAATCAAAGTGAGCTTATCATTATTTTTAGTTTTATCAATAGCATCTTTTAAGGCAAGTTGACAAGAATTTGGCAAATTATCTATATCACCAATCGTTTCAAGTTTAACACCTTGCTCATTCATAGAATCTAACTCTTGAGTTATTGATTGAACTAATAAATTCATTAATGCATCAATTTCTTCCTTAGGCCTATTCCAGTTTTCTGTACTAAATGCATAAAGTGTTAAGAACTCAACCCCAATTTCACCAGAAGCTGTTATTGCAGACCTAACAGATTCTACACCATTTGTGTGTCCAAATATTCTTAATTCCCCTTGTTGTTGAGCCCAACGTCCATTACCATCCATAATGATAGCAACATGTTTTGGAACTTTATCAGAAATTATTTGGGATTTAAGGCTCATAAATTTGAGGGGCGAATTTCTTAATTTTTAATGAGAAAAAGAAATATTTTTTACCATGTTGGACAACTAGTTTTTTTAACAAGTGAAAAGGTAAGTATCATACCGCTAAAAGAATACCAATCTTTATTATTAGGATTACCTCTTTGTAATCCGAAATTGGTATCATTTAAACCTTCAGGATTGCTACTACGATCACTCAATTCTGCAGATAAAACACCTGCCTCTTGAGCTAATAAAGTTTGATTAGGATATAATCCACTCACATCATCTAAATAATCTGTAAATGTTTTACGCAACCCATATTCTAAAGAAATGGCTATTCTAGGTGAAATATTAACTTTAGCTCCAATGCCAAATGGTATTGATATTTGACTCAATGAATAGGGCTTTTTGTCATTTTGAGAAGTTCCTTGACCCTCAGTTGAAAGGGGTTGTAATTCAACCCACTCGCCTTCATATTCTGCTTTTGGATTCATTCTCATGTAGGTGATTCCAGCAAAAAAATAGGGAGTGCCAAAGCCTTCCTTATTGGTCTCATGCTGTCCTTGTATGTAAGGAAAAAAATTAACCTCAACAACAGGACCTATTTCAATTATTGAAGACTTAAAACTTAGATTTCTTTTAACTTGTTGCTCTATTCCAGATTTAAAATCATTTCCTTTTACTTTTCCGTATAAAAAATTCAATCTAAAAGCTACTCTATTACTGGATAAATTATTTCTATATATACCACCAAAGACAAAATCCTGTTGAGATAGGTGACTGTACGGCTTCAAATCTCCAATGTAATAAGTGTTCCCTATGAAGAATCCCATTTCTGGAGACTGAGCACACAAAACTGACGTTAAGCAAATTAAAAATGATGTGACAATCCTTTTCATATTAAACGAAGAGTTAAATAAAGGGACAAATTTACACTAAAATACTTAAACGTTCTTCCCGTATAAAATATTGGCAATTTATCATTAATTTCTTACATCTCTACCCCAATAAAGTTTATTTCTAATTGTAGAAAAGAAATTTTGATGTTTTAGCTGAATTAAGTTAACGTTAAAACTCGCCTTTTTAAGTGTAATTACAGCATCCTGTTTTACTGTTTGCGATCTGCTATCTAAAGTGGTTAAAAACTCCTTATCTCTTCCTTCCATTTTTAGTAAAATCTCAACATCATCTTTAACCACTAATGGGCGTAGATTTAAATTATGGGGCGCTATTGGTGTTATAACGAAGTTATCTGAGCCAGGGCTTAAAAGAGGTCCGCCACAAGAAAGAGAATAAGCTGTAGATCCTGTAGGCGTAGCAACGATAACACCATCTGCCCAATATGAATTTAAAAATTCTCCATCAATGAACACATGAACTGTCATCATCATTGAAGAATCTTTTTTATGTAAAGTAAATTCATTAAGTGCGAAGTTATCTTCTCCAAATTGATTTACATTTGATTTTAAAGTCAAAAGAGTTCTAGAATCAATTTTGAAGTCACCATTTAACAGGCTATTAACTGAAGATGCTATTTCATCTTTAGTATTGTTAGCTAAGAAGCCTAGCCTACCTGTATTAATACCTAAAATAGGAACATTACTGTCTCTAACGGTTGTAATTGTATCTAAAATTGTACCATCACCACCAACACTTATTAAAAAATCAGTGTCATCTTCTAATAGTGCTTTTTTATTCTTTACAGCAACCTTATTGTCAAGTATGAAAAACTGTTTAGAGAATTCAAATAAGGTTTTATTAACTGAAACTTGAACACCTTTTTCAATTAAAAGATTAAAAAGCTGTTCAACATAAGGTGATGCTTCCTTATTAAATTGGTTTCCATAAACTACAATTTTCATAGTAACAATATTAAATATTTAAATATTTCATTAAACCTTCATACCTGTTCTTCATATCTAATTCAAAATCATCTTCTGAAAAAGAAGCTTTAACTGTATAATCATATCGAACAAATGTTTGCAAAATCGGTTCAATATTTTTTCTATTTACTTTAATTGTAATTTCTAATATTTTCGAATCTTTAAAAGATGTAATATAGTTACTTAGTATTTGAGCATCATTACTTTCAACTATCTGAGAAATTTGTGAAAGTGAGTAATCAAACTGATTCACTTCTAAGACAATAACACTACCAGGTTCTGAAAAAGAAGCAGTTTTGGCAAGAAAATTCATTAAATGCGAAATAGTAGTTACACCCAAATATTTTTCATCTAAATCTAAAACAGGAACTACACTCAGTTTATGTTCAATTAAAAGTTGAATCACTCTGTAAAAATGGAAATTTTCTAATGCAAAGGGTCGATATAAAGCAAGGTTTAATTCGGAAACTGCAAGATTAGGCTGATTACTATCATAGATTAAACTATCCGAAACCAAACCATAATATTTATCTTCATCAACAACAGGAAGATGGCTTACTCGAAATTCATCCATCCAATTAAGAGCCTTTTCCAAAGATTCGTAAGGTTTAATAGGGGGAACATCATCTTTAATTAAATCTCTTGCTAACATTTAATATAAATTTCGTTTAAAAGTACGAAATCTAGTAGCTTTAGTTTTATTTTGTCAAAACTTAATACTTTTAAAATGACAAGGCTTAGCGTAAACATCAATAAAATAGCTACTCTAAGAAATGCAAGAGGAGGAAACTCACCGGATTTAATAAAGCTTACAAAGTTGATTGAAAAATTTGGAGCTCAGGGAATTACAGTTCATCCTAGACCAGATGAAAGACACATTAAATATCAAGACGTATATGAATTAAAAAATCACATCTCAACTGAGTTTAATATTGAAGGAAATCCTAAAGAACAAAAATTCATTGATTTAGTACTTGATATCGTTCCAGAACAAGTAACCCTAGTTCCAGATAACACGAATCAACTAACTTCTGATCATGGCTGGGATACAATAAAAGAAAAAGAGTTTTTAAGAAAGATAATTTCAGTTTTCAAAAACAAAGGCATAAGAACATCAATTTTTGTAGCTCCCGATTTAAAAATAATTAATGGCGCATTAGCCACAGGAACAGATAGAATTGAATTATATACTGAGAGTTATGCAAATCTATATTACACAGACAAAGAAAAAGCCATTCAAAAATTCATTAAAGCTGCAGAATTAGCAAATAAATTAGACATTGGAATTAATGCAGGCCACGACTTAAGTTTGGAAAACTTAACTTACTTCAACTTAAATATTCCTAATTTATTAGAAGTATCCATTGGTCATGCTCTAATTTCAGATTCTTTAATTTATGGATTGGAAAAAACCATCAAATTATATCTAGGTAAATTATGCAATTAAATTACCGTAAATATGGGACTGGAAAGCCATTATTTATACTTCATGGGCTATTTGGATATTCTGACAATTGGCAATCTTTAGGTAAAAAGTTTAGCAATGATTTTGAGGTGTTTTTAATTGACTTAAGAAATCACGGTCATTCCCCCCATTCTTCTGAATTTACATATGATTTAATGGCAGAAGACATTAACGAAATCATCATTAAAGAAGAATTAAAAAAAGTAATAATTCTTGGTCATTCAATGGGAGGTAAAGTAGCAATGAGAGCTGTACAAAAATTCCCATTTCAATTTGAGAAATTAATTGTTGCAGACATTGGAGTGAAAAAATATCCAATGCATCACCAGCAGATAATTGCTGGTCTTGAATCTATAGATGTAAAATCAATAACTACTAGATCTACAGCAAGAGAGCTATTGTCTAGATACATTGAAGAAGAGGGAGTGCAGCAATTTTTACTTAAGAACCTTTATTGGAAAAATAAAAATCAGCTTGCCTGGAGAATGAACCTCCCTGTTTTAATCGAAAAGATAAGTGAGATATTAATCGAGCTTCCTTCCGAAATTTGTCTAACACCTACTCTATTTCTAAGAGGTGAAAAATCAAATTATATTTTAGAAGAAGATTACAATCAATTGTTCGAACTTTTCCCCAATTCAGAAATAGAAACAATCTATAATGCTGGCCATTGGTTACATGCAGAAAACCCATTAGATTTCTACCAACAAGTTTTCAGTTTTATTGCGTAAAAAAAGCCTCACATTGGAGGCTTTTTTAAATTAAAATATATTATTAATTTCTAGTGTATGTAGCAGTACAAGTTCCACTTCCTGCAATACCCGCATCATATGTATAATTAATTACCATTTCCGTACCTGTTTCATTTACAGTTCCAACACCTGAAATAGTAACATCAGTCGATAAGGGTGGGGATCCTATTGTGAAAGTATTTTGAGGAACAGTAATGTTTGAACCCTCAACAGAAGCAGTAATTTGACTGATTGCAAAATTGAAATTATCAATTATGAATTGATTTTGATTTAACCCAGGCAAAATAGATTGATCATTAGAAATGAGATCAATTCCTAGAGCCTGACAATCAGAACTTATCGTATAATCTCCTAGCATGCTACTTGCACAAACTTCTACTGTAATAGTAACTTCAGATGTAGAAACATTATCGTTTTTATCTGTAGCTGAATAACCTACTGTATAAGTACCTGAACTGTTCACATCCAAATCAGAGGAAATCATAACTTCAACATCGTCACCATATGCATCAATAGCTGAAGCACCAGCTTCAATATATTCATCACCAACACACATTGTAATAGCTGAGTCGCCATTTAGCGTTAATGTTGGAGCAGTTTTTTTCTTCTTACAAGAACCCATTACAACTAAAAGGATTAAAATTCCCGCTATAATCGGAACATTTAATTTAATATTTTTCATGCTTAATATTTTGAGATTAATTTGATTTTAAAAACTTAAAGTTAACATAATTTCCATGAATTAAAAGAGAACCTATGTAGACACCATTTGATAAAGAACTCAAGTTGTGATTTATATAATTTTTTTTCTTGAAGATATTATTAGAAATTTTTTTTCCAGAAATATCATATATAGTTAAATTATCACAAACTACTCCATCTTTTAAATAAACAATTAAATTATTGTCGTTATTAACAAAAACCCTATTTATAACTTCGACATAAGAAGATATACCCACATCACCACCAATTGAAACTTCCATTCTTACTGGAAGGTGATCACTCATGTAAAATAAGGCAGATGCTATATCAGCAGGAACCGCATTATTTATAGGTATATTAATATCTCCATTAAAATGTTGGCCATCTTGACCAATTGCTTTATATGAATTATCAACATACTCAACACCTGAAGATCCTGACATTACATCGGGAGAAACAAAAATAAAATCAAAACGATCATCCATTCCTCCAGATGATCCGCCACCATAACCACCAGTATTTGATCTTGTACTTTGAGTATGATAAGATTGGTAGCCAATGTTATTGTGCCAACTACCCATTTTATTAACTGGATCAACTAAAGTAACATTTCCGCCATTTAAAATTTCTTGACAAGCTTGCTCAGAATTATCATAAATATTAAAATCTCCTCCAACAAATAAGTTTGTTGTTCTATTGTTACTAACTAAATAGCTATTGAACTCTTGAGCTTCTATATACCTAAGAGCCATTTCAGACTGTTGGCTACCTGCTTTTAGATGAACAGAATAAAAATACAAGTAAGTTGTATCTAGAGTAATTGAAAGATTAGGATCTTTGTAATAAAGTACATATTCACTTATATCTCTTAAAGCTGTTGGAATTTGAAACTGAGAAACCAATCCTAGCTTATTAGAATTATAAAAAAGTAAATTATCTGTATCAGGTCCATCATAAAAAACAGCACTAGAATAATATTGAATTCCTCCAACATTTAGTGCATTGTTAAGAATCTGAACTCCTCCACTGAAAGAATTCAATTCATTAACTACAAATACATCTGGTTGAATGTAATTAGTTATTTTTTTTAGAGTATCTATTCTATCTGGTTGAGTCTGAGGGAAGGTTAACAAATTATAATACATAATCTTTAAAACCTCTTGCCCTTTGACAGCAGAAATAGATGTAAATATTAAAAGTATAAGTAAATAGGGAATTAATTTTTTATTCATTTTATTTTTTCTCTAACTAAATATATATAAACTGGGAAATGATCACTATAACCTCCCATAAATGTAGAACCAACATATGTTCTAAATGGATAACCTGCAAAATTTCCTTCCTTGTTTTTAAGAAAGCCTTTATTATAAACAGTTGATGAAAAATACTTAAAGCTTTTATAATCACTGTTGGTAGTAGTTAAAGACGGGGTGATAATAAATTGATCAAATAAATTCCAATTGTCCCTGTATGCAAGTGATCCTATTCCTTTTTTATATTTTTCAAACATACAGTTGTAAAAATTATCTTGATTAAGGTTTTCAACATCTCTCTCAGCTTTAATAAAGTCCTTAATTGAAGCTGAAACAGGATCATCATTAAAATCACCCATTAAAATAATTTTCGCATCTTTTTCTGTAGCTCTAATTGAATCTGTAATAGCTCTTGCAAGAATTGCTGCTTGAACTCTTTTAGGTCTACTTTTTTTTTCACCACCTCGTCTTGAGGGCCAGTGAAAGACCATAAAATGCATCCTTTCACCCATAAATTTTCCGGTTACTAATAACTGATCTCTTGAACGGAAATTTGTGTCATTTGGCATTTTTAATTTAAATGATTTGCTAGACTCTAGTTTGAAATACTTTGAATTGTAAAATAAAGCACAATCAATTCCTCTTCTATCAGGACCTTCATGGTGCACAATTTTATAGTTTCTAGATTTAATTTTTTTGTTAGACGCTAAATCAATTAAAACTTCTTTATTCTCAATCTCACAAACACCCAACATAGTTACACCATCTGGAGAAGCAGAAGAGACACCAAGCTTACTAATTACTTCTGCCATGTTGTTTAACTTTAAATAATATTTTTTCGAATTCCATTTTTTGGATCCTAAAGGAGTAAAATCATCTTGAAGTATTTTATTTGTATCTGGATCTGAAATGGTATCAAATAAATTTTCTAAATTATAAAAACCAAAACAAGCAAGTTGATATTCTTTATTTTTATCTAACTTTTGGTTGAAACCAAGAAAAGGAATTAATAATAATGGCAGTAAGACATAATTTATTTTCATGATTTCGAAGATATCAATAAAAGCTTATTTTTGTTAGGCTTTTATAAAAAGTTAACAAAATAATATGAAAACAAAATTTAGAAACGTCATGAAAATAAACCTATTTTTCAATTTAACTTTTCTAACATTTTTATCTCTTTCATCTCTACATGCTCAAAAAGATTCTACCCAATCAAATGATACGTTAATAAATTTAGTACCTGTTTTTACAACTGGAGCCAACCTACTAGAAAACGAATCTCAATCTCAAGACATTAGTGGTCTTCTTCAATCTTCTAGAGATGTTTACGCTTCACAAGTAGGTTTTAATTTTAGTGCTGCAAGGTTTCGTTACAGAGGATATAGTTCTGAACACACCAACCTTCTTTTAAATGGTATTCCAGTTAATGACGCAGAAAACGGATGGGCTATATGGAGCTATTGGGGTGGACTAAACGACATGACGAGATACCCAGAAACAAGAAATGGTATTTCATCTTCTCAAATGACTTTTGGAGGACTCTCTGGTTTTTCATCAATATCTTTAAGACCATCCTCTAAAAGAAGTGGACATCGAATTTCTTATTCATCAACTAATAGAGCATACAGAAACAGACTAATGTATTCCTATAACTCTGGTTTAAACGACAAAGGATGGGCCATTTCAGCATGTCTTTCTGCAAGAACATCTGAAGAAGGATACGTTGATGGAACCTATTACAGCGCCATGGGATACCTGTTAGCAATAGAAAAAAAAATAAATTCAAAGCACAGTCTAAGCTTGGTAAATTTTGCTGCTCCTACAGTTCAGGCTAGACAAGGAATTGCTCTACAGGAAGCTTATGAACTAACTGGCAACAACTTTTACAATCCATATTGGGGTTATCAAACACAAGCAGATGGTTCACAAAAGAAAAGGAATTCAAGATTAAGAGACAATCATAAACCATACAGCTCTCTAACTCATTACTGGACCATTAACGAAAAAATCAAATTATCATCCACAATGTATGCTGTATATGGAAAAACAGGGAACACGAATTTAAATTGGTATGACGCTCAAGATCCAAGACCAGATTATTACAAATACTTACCTAGCTATTTTATTGACAACCCTCAAATGATGGCTTCTGTACAAGAAAATTGGTCTTCAAATGATCCTAACACAACACAACTAAATTGGGACGGCATGTACAATGCCAATTATAAAAATCTTTACTCAGTTAACAATCCAAATGGCGATATTGGTGGAGTTCTTACAGAAAACAGGTCCAAATATATTATAGAAGAATATCGATTAGACCCTAGACAATTTGGATTAAATTCTATATATAATCAAAAATTATCAGAGGTTTTAAATTTATCAGTTGGTTTAAACATTGATCATTACACCAGTCATAATTACAAGTTAATGGATGATTTATTGGGTGGAGACTTTTGGATTGATGTTGATCAATTTGCTGAACAAGATTTTGAAGATGAAAACATTGCACAAAACGACTTACAGAACATCAATAATATCATAAGAAAAGGTGATCGATTTGGATATGATTACGATATTCATGTGAATAAAAACAACTTATTTTCTCAGCTAGAAGGTAAATTAAAAAAAATTGACTTTTTCGTAGGAATTACTGCATCTACAACAAAATTTTGGAGAGAAGGAAAAATGCAAAATGGACGTTTTCCAGAAAATTCATTAGGAACAGCTGAGAAAAATAGTTTTCTTAATTATGGAACTAAATTAGGTGTATTATATAAAATTACAGGAAGACATTTCATATCATTAAATGGTATGTTTAAAACAGATGCACCATATGTAAGAAATGCATATGTTTCACCAAGAACAAGAGATCAAATTGTACCTAATCTAGAAAGCACAAAAAGCATAGGTGCAGATATTAGCTACAACGTAAGGTATCCAAATTTCAAAGCTAAAATTTCCGGCTTTTATTCTCAAGTAAATGATCAAACATGGGCTCGTTCTTTCTACCATGATGAATACAGAACTTTTGTAAATTACATGATGACTAACGTAGATCAACTTTTTACTGGTATTGAGATAGGTTTAGAAAAAACAATTGCAAGTACCTGGCAAGTTAGTGGTGCATTTACTATGGGAGATTACTTGTATAATTCTCGACCTGTTGCTACAATAACTAGAGACAATTCACAAGAGCTAATAGCAGAAAATAAAACCATCTATTTAAAAAATTATAAAATTGGGGGAATGCCTCAAACAGCAGCTTCAATTGGATTAAAATACAATGCTCCAAAATACTGGTATTTAGGTGCCAATTTCAATTACTTTGCTGAAATCTACATGCCACCTAATCCCGATCGAAGGACTCAAGAATCATTAGCTGGGTATATTTCATCTGACCCACAAGTTGGACAAATATTAGAACCTGAAAAATTAGACAACGGCTCTACTTTAAACATCTATGGTGGTAAGAGCTGGAAAATTTACAAATACAACTCTTACATAAGGTTAAATATCAACATTAACAATGTTCTCAATAACACTCAATTTAGGACGGGTGGATATGAACAACTTAGGTATGATGCTAATGACATTGACAGATTTCCAAACAAATATGGTTACATGTATGGGCTGACCTACTTTGCCATGTTAAGCTATTTATTTTAATATTATGAAAAACAACAAATTCTTATCCTTAATTTTTATCTCCTTAATCATAGGCAACTTATTTTCTTGCAGAAAGAAATATGACAATCCTCCGATGACTGTAATTACTGAAGGAAATGTAATCACCATTTCAGCTTTAAAAGCAATGTATCCAGGAACAGATTTATCAATTACAGAAGACTATAACATTTATGCCAACGTAACATCTGAAGAAACTGATGGGAATTTCTATAAAGAAGCCTATATTCAAGATGGAACAGGTGCCATTAGGTTACGATTGTTAGCATCTGGTGGCTTATACATTGGAGACTCTATTAGAATTAATTTAAACGGTACTGTTTTGAGTGATTACAACGGAATGATTCAACTAGACTCAGTAGATGTAGATAAAAACATTGTTAAACAAGCTACACAAAAATACATTAGCCCCACTAATTATTCAGTAAACCAAATATCTCCTGCTTTACAAGGTTATTTAATAGAGCTTAACGATGTAGAATTTATTGATGATGAATTGGGATATAGCTATGCAGATGCAATTAATCAGTTTAGTGAAAATAGAACACTCACAGATTGTAACGGCAATACAATTTTAGTTAGAACTAGTGGATATGCTAATTTTGCCGGAACTACAGTTCCTGATGGAAATGGATCAATTATAGCAATTGTT
>JAQWSL010000042.1 GCA_029243225.1 Flavobacteriales bacterium | reverse complement strand
TATTCTGAACCTTTAAATGTTAAAGTATTTGATTTAAACGGAAGGTTACTTAAATCAGTTAAGGATTCTTCAATCTCCTTAGAAAGTTTTGAAAAAGGCATATATTTAATATCTCTTAGCTATTCCAATAAAACCAAGATGGTTAAGGTAGTAAAGAAGTAGAGTAATTTTATTTAGACTTTGAAATTTTATTGTTAGAAATGTCTCTTTGAGATTTACTTTTAAATCTTACAATTTTACTTTTTAGTAGCGATAAATGTTTAGTTTTTCTTCCATTAACTCTTTTTCTCCATCTTTTAAAACTAGAAGGTTTTAATTCTAATCGCATTAATCTTATAACACTAGATTCATCCAAATTAAATTGATTTTTTATGGCATCAAAAGGTGTTCTGTCTTCCCATGCCATGGATATTATTCGGTCTATATCCCGAGTGTCAAGAGTCCTAATTTTTTGTTTGTTTTTCATTTTTGCATTTATTACTACAGTAAATAACATTAAGCCAAGTTGTTCTCCATTTCTTTCTTTTATTAAAGAGTTGTTTGCAAACAGGGCAAATTTTGTAATAATCGCTGTTTTGTTTGTCTTCTCTAACTTGCATTAAAATTGGGTAAATTTTCTACTCTTGCAAAAGGGTGCTGTTCTTTCAGTTTTAGGGTGTAATAAGAATTTAAGCCTCCAATTCCAACAGAATTTAAAATTTCTAGATTTACATAGCCCTCTTTACTTATGGCAATGTCCGGAATACTTAGTTGAACAATTTGACCAACAATTAATTTGGTTCCATTAGCTTTAATGTTAATTTCTTCTTTAAATTTCATTCCAATTTTAACATACGATTCCTTTAAAAATGGCGCATAAAAATCATCTATGTACTGTTCGTTTAGATTTAGCTTGTTGAATTCAGATATATTTTTGTCAAATTTCACAGAGCTGTAGTGTGCCTTTTGTACAATATCATTGTTAATGTGGTTTATTGTGTAAAATCCTGTGTTAAGAATGTTTTCATAAGTATCTCTTCTAATGTTATTTGCTGGTCGCACAATAATTCCTAATAACGCAGGGTGGCTTCCTAAATGAATAACAGAGCTAAATATTGCTAAGTTTGTTTCGTTTTTTGAAGATTTACTACCTAATAGATTCCCTGGCTTAATTCCAGTAATTGCATTAATGATATTAAGTCTTTTTATTCTATCTAAATCTTCTATTTCAGTTTTGGATAATTCCATATTAATTTAGTTTGTTAATGAAGTCGTTACCATTTTGTATTAAAGTATTGCGTTTGGTTTCATCCATCTTATCAAACGTTCTTATGAGCATTCCCATTCTTGGATTCTTTAAGAAAAAATTCCGATGTTTATTCATGAACCTCCAAAATAATCCGTCCCATGTTTCTTGCCATTCTCCTTTTTTGTAGTTACTCATTTTAATAATGTAATTACTACTACTTATGTATGGTTTTGTGGTCATTAATCCACCATCTGCATATAAGCTCATGCCGTATACGTTTGGAACCATAACCCAGTCATAAGCATCAATGAAAAGCTCCATAAACCAACGATATACACTGTCTGGATTGAATTCACACAACATCATGAAATTGGAAATAATCATTAAACGTTCTATGTGGTGACAATATCCAGTTTTTAATACCTTTTTTATGGCATCATCTATAGGGATAATACCTGTTGTTCCATCGTAGAATGAAGCAGGTATTTCTCTTTTGAAATTCCAGAAATTTGTAGTTCGTTGTTTATTTCCTTTGCAATGGTAAATACCTCTAATAAATTCTCTCCAACCAATTAATTGTCTCACAAATCCTTCAATAGAATTTATTGGAATGTTGTACTTTTTTCCAAATGAAAGCGCTTGATCTAATACATTAATAGGTTCTAATAACCCAATATTTAACATTGGTGATATAACACTATGGTTTAAAAAAATTTCATCTTTGACAATAGCATCTTCGTAAATGCCAAAGTCGTTAAATTTAATTTTAAAAAAATCCATTAACCATTTATCAGCTTCATCATAATTTATTGGATAATTATTGTTGGGGTCAAGTTCACCGATATTATTGGGGAAATATTTTTGTACGTAGTCAACAGCAAGTTTGTAATTATTGTTTTTACAAAAGACTGTCTTTGGTGGAGATAATTTAGAAGGATATTTTTTGCGATTTTCATTGTCAAATGTCCATTTACCACCAACAGGTGTATTGTTGTCATTAATGAGTATTTCTAATTTCTTTCTCTGACTTTTGTAAAATGTTGTTTGATGAAATTTTTTGTTTTCAACTTTGAAATAGTTTTCATTTTCTTTTTCAGAGTTTATAAAAAGTAAATTTTCGTACCAATTAATATTAATGCTGTGTTTTTTACAAGCAATTAATATTCTTTTAGTTAGCCAGTTATCTTCTGTACGGTACAAGTTTATTGTATTTATGTTTTTTTCAGATAAATGGGCAATTAAATTTCTAATGTCTGAATGAATAGTATGGGCTTCAATGTAATTTATTTTAAAGCTCTTTTGAATAAGAAAAGATTCATAGAATTTTAAAGTCGCTCTGTGATATGCTAACTTTTGCTTGTGAAAATTAACCTCATTAAAAAATAAATGTTCTTCCACTAAAAAAGTAACACATTTGTTAGGAAGAAGAATGTTTTTAAATAGTTGATTAGGTAGAATAATATTTGCAACACTCAAAACTAAAGTTTTTCTTCTTTTTCAATATTATCTATCTGTATCAAAATATCGTATGCTTCTGCTTCTAAACGATCACTTTCTCTTCTATTTATTTTTGATTGAACGAAAGCTTTCTTTTTAATTTTATTATAATTAGCTATTAAAATATCTTTTTTTGTTTTTTTTTTAAAGACCCCAAACATTTGTTTAATTTATTTTATTAAAAGTTAAACAATTTTACAAATATTTTATGTAATTATTTTTTTGTTTAACATTCATTTAATAATTATCTAATGAAAAACAAATGGTTATTTTTGAAAAAAATCCTTAAATGTTAGAAGCTATTAACAAAGTTGAAAGACCTAAAAGAAGATACATCTCTGAAAATCTTAAAATTGACTCTTGGGATACGATTAATTCAATTTTAATTGAACTATTAGAACGAGAAATTAATTCAGTTTCTAATTTAGAAAATTGGTTACTTGATAACAGTGAGCTTTCTGCTGTTTTAGAAGAGGATATGGCTTGGAGGTACATTAAAATGAACATTGACACCACTAATGAGTCATTGCAAAATGATTTTAACTTTTGGATTAATGAAATTTCTCCTAATGTTGCTCCCTATGTACAACAGCTAAATTTAAAACTCATTAATTCTCCTTATTTAGATTTTCTTGATAATGATAAATACCGCATTTATATTAGAGGTGTTAAAAATCAAATTGAAATTTATAGAGAAGAAAACATTCCGTTGTTTGTTACTCTTCAAGAAAAGCAACAATTATTTGGCGCTATAAGTGCAAAGATGACTATAGAGCATAATGGCAAAACACTTACGCTTCAGCAAGCAGCTCAACTATTGAAATCTACAGATAGACAAGTTCGTGAAATTGTTTTTAAAAAAATTAATGAACGCAGACTTCAAGATGTAAAAGCGTTAGATGATTTGTTTGATGAATTAATTGATTTAAGACAGACCATTGCAAAAAATGCAGATTTCAAAAATTATAGAGATTATATGTTTGCCGCTATGGGAAGATTTGATTATTCTGTTTCAGATTGTATGAACTTTCATTCTTCTGTTGAAAAATTTATTGTACCCATTATATCTAAAATTGAGAATGAAAGAAAAAATAAATTAAAGGTTTCTTCTTACAGACCATGGGATACACAAGTAGATGCTAATGGAAATCTTCCATTAAAACCGTTTGATAAATCCCAAGAATTAATTGATAAAACAATTTCATGCTTTAATAATTTGGATTCTTATTTTGGTTCATGCTTAGCCATTATGAACAACATGAAACACCTAGATTTAGAATCTAAAATTGGCAAGGCTCCAGGTGGATTTATGTATCCACTTTATGAAATTGGTGTTCCTTTTATTTTCATGAATGCTGTAGGATCTCAAAGAGATGTAGTAACTATGATACATGAAGGTGGTCATGCTGTTCATTCTTTTTTAAGTAGAGATTTAGAATTGACTGAGTTTAAAAGCACTCCTTCTGAAGTTGCAGAGCTAGCATCCATGTCAATGGAGCTCTTAACAATGGGTAATTGGAATGTTTTTTATGCTAATTCAGCAGAGCTGAAAAGAGCAAAAATTGAACAATTAGAAAAAGCATTAGAAGGACTGCCTTGGATTGCGGCAATCGATCAATTTCAACATTGGATATATACCAATAACCATACGGCAAATCAAAGGAGAGAGATGTGGCTTGAAATTAACAATAAGCTTGGTAATCAGGTATTAGATTGGAACGGTTATGAATTGGCATTGTCTAATCAGTGGCAAAAACAATTGCATTTATTTGAAGTGCCCTTTTATTACATCGAATACGGAATGGCTCAGCTTGGAGCAATTGCAGTTTGGAGAAATTACAAACAAAATGGTAAAGTTGCTTTAGAGCAATATAAAGATGCTTTAAAATTAGGATATACCAAGAGTATCGGTGAAATATATGAAACAGCAGGAATAAAATTTGACTTTTCATCCGCTTACATTAAAGAACTTGCGAGCTTTATTGTTAAAGAATTAGATACAATTATTAATCAAACTGATTAAAAGGTTCTTTTTTCTTTTTTTTCTTTTTTATGTAATTTACATAATATGGCATAAAAACCCAGCTAGTTTTAGGGTTCCAATAAACCCATTGCTTTTCTCTAATAATACTTAAACCTAGTTTTCCTTTTTTAGATAACTTATATTCTCCGCCAAATAATATTCTATACTTATTAAACCCATTAATGGCACCTGTTTCAAAATGTTGAAAGACTTCAAAGCCTAAATAGGGCTTTAGTTTGGTTGTAGGTAATTTAAATTTCACTTTAGCTCTGTATCTTAAATCGTTTTCTGGATAGTCACCATCATTTTTGGTAACTCCCATCTGATTTTTGGTTTGAAATCTTAGCCTTAATGTTAATGTAGACATGGCAAAATCTGTAACGTATGCGTAATCAATATGATACCTCAAATGATTTTCAATTTTTGATTTAAACTCTTGAATTATTCTAATTCCAGTATTGACTTTAGCTTGTTTGTTTTCGTACTTTATAGAACCTTGTGTGAAAAATTGATTGATATTAAATCGGCTAATGTTTGATCTGAGTTGGTTTTCAATATCAAATTTAAAATCATTATTAATTTTAAATCGAAATGTATTTGAAGTCCAACCTTCAAATTCTTTATTTTGAGCTGAAATTATAAAAGCCAATAAAATTAGTGTTATAAATAAGTTGATTTTCTTAATCATAATCTTAGTTTGTGCATCTAGAAGATGATTCATTATTACCTTTTGTTATGCCATCAATTAGTAACGATTCAATGACACCTTTTCTGCTTAGTACCCAATTGTTGAATTTGTTTAGCTTTTCTTGGTAATCTGGATCATCTTGTGCATTCTCTATTAGAAAAGATGCATTATTTATAAAACCAATAAATAATGCTTCATCCCAAACATCATCAAGTAAACGTTGCATTTCATTGTTGAATTTTGTAGCTGTTTCATCAATTCTTGATAATCTTCTTGGTAATTCAGCGCTTACGTAAACTTCGAAGGTGTTTTCCCAACCGTAATGATCAAGACCCCAAGGAATAAATGTTGCTCTGTTGTTGTCATTTGGGTCAAAATAGATGAAGAAATTATTTCTATTGGCACAATATCCATCACTACTAGCTAAAAGTGCTTCAAGAGCCCAGAAAGTAATGAAATTATCAATATTTAGGTGTTCATTTAGTGCGCTAAGTAGCTGGTCGTCTGGCAATTCTAAGTCTTCACAAATTGCTTTAATTGGATTTCCAATTGGGTCGGTGTGTAAAGTTTTAGCATCCCATCTGGGTAGCCATTCCTTATTAAAATCAATTACTTGCCCTTCATAAAGGTGTCCGTTACTGTTTCCAAATTCTCTAAGCAAGAATTTTTCATCCATTGTCTCAATGTGAGTATATACACCAAATGGTTCGCTATTAACGGTCACATTTGCAAGATTGCAAAGTGGAGCAGGATAGTTTGCAAGTTCATAAATTTTAAGTGCTAATGATGTCCATATTCTAGTTTCATTTTGCGAATTATTATTGAGCGTAATGTTTTTTGAAAGATTAAAACTTGAATTTTGAACATATCTCTCAGTTTCTATTTTTAAAGATGGTGCAGGAGAAAATATAGACCCTAGAAACCCTTTTTTTCTTATGCCTGCATTTTGAACTAAGTTGCCATCTATTTCAATGTTTCCGCTATACCAGTTGTACTCATTTGGAAATGGAACATCGCAATCGTTTGCATATTGAACTAAAACTGCACAAGCAGCATTACCATTGTTATCATTTATGTCAGGACCAAATCTAGATTCATTTCGCATTGTTTGAAAATCGTTTTCATTCATTTCAATATTTACACATAACATGTGGTTATTGTCAAAAGTAAGTTCACCATTTTGGAAGGTAGCATTTGAAGTGTTTTGATTACAAGAAATTCCAGGTGGACGATCTTCCCATAAATCGAAAGCATCCATCAAAATTGCAGCAGAAACTTCTAATATTAATTTTCTACAAGAAATGGTTGCTAATACAATCGAGATGCAAAGAATTAATGTTTGTAATTTTTTAAGTTTCATTACTCTTAAAATAGAATATTTTTTACCAGTAGTTGTAAATATACTATCAATTAATTTAAATATAATTCAACATTTACCATTGTTTGTTTTGATTTTTTATCTTCAGCATTAAAATTTTCATATGCTTAAGTTTATTTTATCTTTTTTAATCTGCTTCTGTTTTAATTTAATTTATTCTCAGGTTAATCCTAATAATATTGATATTGTTAGAGGAAAATATGGTACTCCTCATATTTTTTCTAAAACAGATAAAGAAGCGGCATATGGTCTTGCTTGGGCTCATGCAGAGGATGATTTTAAGACAATTCAAGAAACATTTTTACCTGTAAAAGGATTTTTGGGTAAATATAAAGGCAAAGAAGGAGCCCAATTGGATTATGTTATTCAACTGCTCAAGTGTAAAGAAACTGTTGAGATGCAATTTAAAAATCTTTCTAGTGAGGTTGTTGAAGTTATTGAAGGTTATGTTGAAGGGTTAAATGCTTATGCCTTAGCTCATCCAAATGAAGTTTTAGTAAAGAAAACATTTCCAATTACAATAAAAGAGTATTTAACTGGCTATAACTTGGTTATTCATTTTTTTTCTGATACTGGTGATGTTCTAAAAGATTTATTTGGGAATAAGGTTGCTCCATTAAAAGAGGTTTCTTTAAATACAATTGGTTCAAATGGTTTTGCATTTAGAAGGGAAAAGACAAAGGATAATAAAACCTATTTAAATGTAAATACACACCAACCCCTTGAAGGTCCATTTGCATGGTATGAAGCCCATATGGTAAGTGAACAAGGTTGGAATATGTTGGGGGGTCTTTTTCCTGGATCACCATTTCCTTTTATTGGAACAAATGAAAATTTAGGTTGGACACACACCTATAATTATCCAGATTTGATTGATCTTTTTCAGTTAGAAATGCATCCAAGAAAAAAGTATCAATATAAATTTGATGGTCAATGGGTGAAACTAAAAAAATCTAAAGCTAAACTCAAGGTTAAGTTAAAGTCTGGTATAGTCTTGCCAATTAGAAAAAAAGTGCTTTGGAGTAAATACGGACCGGTTGTTAAAAATGATAGTGGTTCTTTCACTTTTAGATCTAATGCATTTGAAAACATTTCATCTATAGACCAATGGTACAAGATGAATAAGGCATCAAATTTTAATGAATTTAAAGCTGCTTTAGAAATTATTGGAGTTCCAAGGTTCAATGTCATTTATGCAGACAAAAATGATAATATATTTTATCTAAGTAATGCCAAGCTTCCTGTTAGAGATACTCTTTTTAAGTGGGATGAATTACTTCCTGGAAATACATCTAAAACCTTAACTAATTCTTTCCATAAGTTGTCCGATTTACCACAGTTGTTAAATCCATCAAAAGGATATTTATTTAACACCAACAATAGTCCTTTTAATTGTACACATTCAGAAGATAATCTTCTTAAGGAAAATTATTCCTCAACTTTTTCTTATAGAGAAAATCTAAACAATAGAAGCCTTAGATTTGAGGAGTTAATCGAACAATATGACAAAATCTCTTATGAAGATTTCAAAAGAATTAAGTATGATCAACAATATCCAACTCCAATTTTTTGTCCTTTTGAAGTCAATGGAGTTTTTGAACTTAACCCATTGGATTATCCAGAGTTAGCATCATTGATTAACATTATTCAAAAATGGGATAGGAGAGCCAATGTAACAAATTTAGGTTCTACTCAGTGGAGTGTTTATTATAAGCATTTAAAAAAGAGTGTTAAAAAACTAAATTTAAATGAAGAATTGCCAATTGAAGATTCTATTTTAATAAAATCACTTACTTATACTCATGAATACTTATTCAAAAACTTCAATAAGATTGAGGTTTTACATGGTGAATTTCAAAAGCATGTTAGGGGAGATGTTGAATTAGGTGTTCCTGGTTTAGTTGACATGATTGCTGCAACTTCTTCAAGGAAACACAAAGATGGAATGGTGAAAGCTGTTTCTGGTGATTCTTACATAATGTTGGTTAGGTATGGAAATGAGACTGTTGAAATTGAAACTGTTCTTCCTTATGGTATTAGCAATCGTCCAGATTCACCTCATTATACTGATCAAATGAATTTATATGTTAACCAACAACGAAAAAAAATGACATTAGATAAAGCTGAAATTTACAAAACAGCAAATAAAATTTATCATCCAAAATAAATTTCCATGTTTATTAATATTAGATTTTTATCTGTTGTTTACTTTGAAACCTGATATTTTTTGTATACTATTATAAAAAATTCTAAATCAGTTAAACAACTATGGCCAGATCTCAAGAAACATTTAATAAGAAAGATAAAGAAAAAAAACGCCTTAAAAAAAGACAGGAAAAGCAGCTTAAAAAAGAAGAAAGAAGAGCTAATTCTAACAAAGGTGCTGGTTTAGAAAGCATGCTTGCTTATGTAGATGAAAATGGTCATTTAACTGATACCCCACCAGATGTTACTAAGAAGAAAAAAGAAATAAAAGCTGAAAATATTGAGCTTGGAGTTCCTAAAAAAGAGGTTGTTGAAGACGATGTTATTAGAAAAGGTAAAGTTGCTTTTTTTGATACTTCTAAAGGTTATGGTTTTATTAGAGATTTAGGTAACGAAGAAAAGTATTTTGTTCACATTAGTGGCACTTTAGATGAAATTGGTGAGAATGATTCGGTTACTTTTGAACTTGAAAAAGGCATGAAAGGTTTAAATGCAGTTCGAGTTAAGAAAACCTAATTAATCTACGAAAGTAAAAGCCTCTCCAGTCTTACCAGCTCTACCGGTTCTCCCAATTCTATGAATATATGAATCAAAAGATTCAGGCACCTGATAGTTTATTACGTGAGTAATATCTGAAATGTCTATTCCTCTTGCTGCTACGTCTGTTGCAACTAAAACTTTAATTTCTCCTTTTTTAAATCTTCCAAGAGCTTTTTGTCTAGCATTTTGACTTTTGTTTCCCTGAATTTGATCAGATTTTATTCCAGCTTTATTAAGTTTTGCACACAATCTATTTACCTTGTGTTTAGTTTCTTCAAACAAAAGAATTTTTTTGAAGTTAGCTCGGTTTAACATTTCAAGAAGAATGCCAAATTTATCATCTTCAGAAGATATTTTTATAATGTCTTGATTAATGTTGTCTCCAGTGCTGGATCCGTTGCTAATTTTAACTGTAACTGGTCTAGTTAATATCTCTTTTATTAATTTATTCTGTTTGTCATTTAGGGTGGCAGAAAATAATAGAGTGTGTTTTCTGTTTTGCATGCCGTATAGTATCTTTTTAACGTCATGAACAAAACCCATATCTAGCATGCGATCAAACTCATCAAGAATTAAGGTGTTTAATTTCCTTAAATCCAATGCTTTTCGGTTTACTAAATCAAGTATTCTTCCTGGAGTTCCAATTACAAGGTGGCTATTTCTTCTTAAGATTTGTAAGTCTTTATTTATGTTTGTTCCACCTATGAAACAAGCAGAAAATAATTTCAACCCTTTAGTCATGCTTTTGAATTCTTGTTGAACTTGAATGGCTAGCTCTCGTGTTGGAACGACTACTAAAGCGAAAGGATTTGAATTGTTTTCAATGAGTTGATTTATTATCGGAATAAGAAAGGCACCAGTCTTTCCAGTTCCAGTTTGAGCAATTCCTAGTACGTCTTTTTTGTCTAAAAGAGCTTCAAGTGTTCGGTCTTGAATTTCAGTTGGCTTTACATAACCCTTAATTGCTAATGCATCTTTAAGCTGTTGGTGTATAGGCATAGAGTTGTAATCTCTATTAGAAACATAATCTTTAATTTCACTTATTACAGCTTTTTTAATAAGAAGTTGGGGGTCTAACGTTGATTTTTTCCTTCTGGTTCTATTTCCAGAATGGCTTTTTCTATTATTTTTTGATGAATACTTCTTGTAAGCTGGTTTCATATTTATATTTAAGGTAATTAATCAATTACTCTGTCTGACTATTTGAATAACTTTTTCTATTGAAGTTAATGGAGACAAGCAAGTATTTTCTCTGCAAATATAAACATAGGTTTCACCTTTTAGGAATTTGTTTTTTAAAAGTGGTAATTCAGAAGACTCTTCAGACCCTAACAGAATTACATTAGGCAAGTAATGGCTAGTAAGTTCAGCTTTTAGTTCTAATGCATTCTCACCAACAATTGCTAATTGATAAGGCTCTTCAATTAACCAGTTTATTAAAACACCCCAGTTAGCATAGTGGGCTCCATTGTTTTTGAAAAAAGGAAATATATACTCACACATTAATTTTGCTCTATTGTTATATTCTTTGTTTTGATAATATTGCCCAATCAAATATAAGTTGATTGCCATTTGAGAATTTGAACTAGGAATAACATTATCTGTTAGCTCCATTTTTCTTGCAATTAAAGAAGAACTATCAGAAGAAGTGTAATAAAATAGATTTGACTTTTCATCAGAAAAGTATTTTAAGGTGTACTCTAAAAGTAAATGAGCTTTTGTTAACCATTCTTGATTAAAAGTTGCGGTGTATAAACATATGAATGCTTGAATAGTAAATGCATAATCATCTAAAAAGCCATCAATTGTATTGTTTTTAGCTTTAAAAGTGCGTAAAAGACTTCCGTTATTTTTAATTATTGAATATTTAAATAACTCTCCCATTTTAAGAGCTTGGTTTAGAGTTAAAGTGTTTTTTGTAGCATTGTATGCATCAATTAATCCAATTATTAATAAAGCGTTCCAAGAAGTAATTATTTTATCATCTAATGCTGGTTTTATTCTGGTTTTTCTTTTAGCCAACAAGTCACTTTTTGATTTTATTATTAATTCAGCAGCTTTATTTTCTTTAAGTGCATGTTTTTCTAGTAACTCATTTTTTGACTTAGTAATGTGCAAAATGTTATTACCATTCTCCCAGTTGCCTTCTTTACTAATGTTATACAATTCATAAATAAAATCATTGTTTATAATCGAAGTAAATTCTTTTTCCGACCAAACGTAATATTTCCCTTCAATACCTTCAGAATCAGCATCTAAAGCACAATAAAAAAGACCGTTATCATCTTGCATTTCATTGATTAGGAAATTGATAGTATCTTCTATAGCTGAGCGATAGTTACTGTTTTGTGTTAGAAGAAATGCTTTTGCATAAACACTTAAAAGTTGAGCATTGTCATATAGCATTTTTTCGAAATGTGGAATTACCCATTTTTTATCTACTGTATATCTAGAAAACCCACCTTCAATCTGATCATAAATACCACCATTTAGCATTTTATCTAATTGAGTTGTTATTGCCAAATAGATTTCTTTGTCATTTGACAAATGAAAATAGGAGAGAAGGTAGTTAGTAGCGCACGGTAAAGGAAATTTCTGTTGGCCAAGAAGTCCTCCATTAATAGGGTCTAGTTTATCTTTCCAGTTGTCAATAGCTTCAGTTCTGTCTGTTTTCGAGAAGTTACTGAATGGTTTTTTTAAGCTGATGAATTCATTTTTTGAAAGTGCGCTAGTTAGCTCATTCGCCTGAGAAGCTATTTTTGCTTTGTCATTCTTGTAAAGAGTTGCTATTTGATTAAGTACATAAGTCCATTGTTTTTTATTGAAATAAGTTCCACCATAAAATGGTTTTCCCTCAGGTGTAGCGAAGCAATTAAGTGGCCATCCACCTTGTCCGGTAATCAATTGAACCGCTTCCATATAGATTAAATCAACATCTGGTCTTTCTTCTTTATCAACTTTTATACATATGAAATTGTCATTCATTAAACTTGCAACCTCAGCATCTTTAAAACTTTCTTTCTCCATAACATGGCACCAATGACAAGCAGAATATCCAATACTAATTAGCATTATCTTTTGCTCAATGATTGCCTTTTTTAATGTTTCATTGTTCCAAGGATACCAGTTTACAGGATTTTTTGCATGTTGAATTAGGTAAGGGCTACTTTCATTAATTAATCGATTAGGTGTGTTTGTCAAAATTTAAAATTTATAATAAAGATATAGCTTATCAATATTCTAATGGGTTTTATGGTTACTATTTAATTTATTATTTTAAATAATGTTCGATGAACCATTATTTAATATCGATATTATTATATTTGTAATAAGATAAATGGTTGTGATTATTTTTATAAAATATTTATATAGTGAATTTGTTTTTTTTCAAGTTTTGAAAAGGCTGTCTGTATATTCTGTTTTTATTTTATTTCTATCTAATTTTCTTTTCCCTCAATTTGTTGATTCAATTTCTAATGACAATACGCTTCTTACAGAGGATTTTATAGAGTTGGAT
>JAQWSL010000104.1 GCA_029243225.1 Flavobacteriales bacterium | reverse complement strand
AGTCAGCCCTATTCATATGCATGGAACAACAATGTGTTTAGCTCTATAAATAGTGGCTTATGTGATGGTAACTACTCTGTAACTGTAACAGATGCTAACAATTGTTCAGACTCATTAATTGTTAATATTAGTCAACCGGACTCAATCGAATTATCAACTACCACAATTAACTCTACATGTGGCAATTGCAATGGAGAGGCTACAGTTCAAGCAATTGGGGGAACCGGAGGGTTTAATTACAATTGGTTTGGTCTTGGAACCACACCAACTTCCAGCAACAATAGTGGCCTTTGCCCCGGTAATTTTCAAGTAGAAGTAACAGATGGTAATGGATGTTTAAACACAATTTCATCAACTATAATTGGAGATGGAAGCCCTGTTATTGACAATATAGGTTTTACTCCTCCTAGCTGTTACGGTCTAAATAATGGATCTGCTTTTGTTAGTGTTTCTGGTGGTGTTGGACCTTACATCTATAATTGGGATGATCCTGCTCAACAACAAGTTGATACAGCAGTAGCATTACCAACTGGCTTATATTGTGTAGTTGTTACCGATTTTAATGGTTGTGCTACAACTAGCTGTATTAATGTTACAGAGCCTACTCCTTTAAATGCAGTTCCTGATTTATCTTCTACCATTTGTTATGGCGATTCCACTCAAATTTGGGCAAGTGGACAAGGTGGAACTTCTCCCTATACCATTAACTGGACAACTCCTAATATATCTGGTTTTGGACCAATAACAGTAACCCCTCTAGCCACAACTGATTACTGTTTTACTGTAACCGATGCCAATGGTTGTTTATCTCCAGGTGCTTGTGTTACCATAACAGTTACACCACCTTTAGCTTTAAATGTAACACCAAGTATGAATATTTGTAGTGGAGGATCCATAGACGTTAGTGCAATTGCTAGTGGAGGAAATGGCAATTATAATTTCAATTGGACAGACGAAAACAACTTCTATGTTCCATCTACTCAATCAGCAGACACCTCTTTCATTAATGTGAGTCCAAACACTCCTACTTGGTATATTGTTACGTTATCTGATGGATGTTCTTTAAATGTAATTGACTCCACACAAATCGGTTTAAACCCTAATCCTCAAGCAATAATTATTGCAACTGATTCAGTTAACTGTGCACCTTTAAATACTCAATTCATTGTTAATTCTGATATTGGTGACTATTTTGATTTTGACATTGAGTGTGATGGCGTTAATGATTATTCTGGTACTAATAATACTTACAATTATACATTTAACAATGGTGGCATCTACGATATATGTGTTACTGTAACCAATAGTTCTACCGGTTGTTTTACTGACCTAACTGTGAGTAATATGATTGAAGTTTATGATAATCCAGATGCCTATTTTACACCTTCTCCATACCAAACAACCATTCTTAATCCTTCAATTGAATTTATGGACGGTTCTAACGGAGGATTTAATTACAATTGGGATTTTGGCGACAACAGCAGTGTTAGTGGCACTATAAATGACATTTTAAATGATAGTGTCAATAGTGGTCTAATGACCGATCCAACACACATTTATGGGGATACTGGTGTATACACCATCACCTTAGTTGTGACTGATAATAATGGCTGTACTGATTCACATCAAGAAACAATTATTATTGATGGCGATTACATCTTATTTACCCCTACTGCATTTACACCAAATGGAGATGGTAAAAATGATGTGTTTTACCCTGTAGGAGTTGGAATCAATAGAGACAACTATGAGTTTTTTGTGTTTAACAGGTGGGGAGAACTTATTTTTGAATCATACAACCCCGCCATAGGATGGGATGGAACTTATAAAGGAGAATTAGTAAACATCGATGCATATGTTTATTTAATAAGAACTTGGGATAATGACAACCAACCTCATGAATACATGGGACATGTTACAGTTGTAAGGTAAAACAAGCAACTCTAAGATTATGAAAGTCGTCTTTAAAGTATAAATTTGAATCAAAGTCTATTTATTTATTAATTTGTGCCAATGAAAAAATTATTATTCATCATTTTTTGGTTTAGTTTTTTAACTTTTCATTCTCAGGAAAATAAGTTTTGTCAATTCATAATGTCTAATGTTGAAAAAAGAGAAAAAGCAATTGAAATAGACCAATTTATAAGAGCACAAGAAGGAGTTGTAATTTCTAGAGCTGATGTAAATTCAAAAAAATATCTAATTATTTACAATAGTAAATCATCAATCAATCTTTCAGTTATTCTAAACTGGATGGATAATTTAAATGTTGAAACAAAATGTATTAAAGAGGGGATACATGGGGTTGACACTATTATTGACCAAAAATTTAATTGTGAATAAAGTATTATTCACCATAGCGTTAACGTTGATATTTTCTGTTTCATTTTCCCAATGGGGCGACTGTACAAACAATACCGATGCTTGTACAAATCCATCATTTAATGTGAATTCAACAGGATTTGGAAACATTGAAGAATTTACTACTGCATCTAATATTTCAAATCCACAAACGAACCCAAATCCATCTCCTGGAAATATGGGATGTTTAATGACCGGTGAGGTGAACAGTACATGGCTTTTAATAACTGTTTCTAGTACTGGTACACTAGAATTTAGTATGGGAACAGCAGGAACTCTAAACTGTTTTGATTGGATTATGTGGCCTTATGATCCAAATTTAACCTGTACAGAAATACAAAATAACAACTGGCCTCCAATAGCATGTAATTGGAATGGTGCTTGTGGTGGAATTACAGGAATGGCTAATGCTGGTAACCTGCCAACTGGTGCTGACCCAACAGATTTTGAAAACGGATTAAATGTTAGTGCCGGTGATCAATTTATGATTTGCTTTTCAAATTACAGCTCAGCTGCCACTAATGTTCCTTTAGATTTTTACGGAACGGCTAATGTTACATGTGGAAATGCTTTTGGTGCTACTATTTGTTATGGAGATACTGCAACAATATACGCCACAGATGGTATTAGTTACACTTGGGACACTTCGATTCCTGGTTTTATAGGCACAAATACAGCTGGAGATACAGCTTATGTAAATCCAACTGTTACAACAAGTTATACCGTCTCCATTGACTTTGGAACTATAGGAACTCAAATAGACACAGCTATTGTTGAAGTTTTACCAGCTTTAAATTCAACTGTTATTAAAACTAATGAAACATGTTTAGATAGTACAGATGGTTCTTTTGCTATATCAACCTCTACTGGCCTTCCTCCGATTAATTATTCAATCATAGGGCCTGTAACAAATGCCAATAATCAAACTGGAAATTTTGACAATTTAGAATCTGGACCTTATGTTCTTACTATAACTGATTCTAATGGGTGTATTGAAGAAATTTCTGATACGATAAATCCAGGTCCTTTTTGTTGTAACTTTTCTGCTGAAATTTCATCAGATACTGTTCAATGTTTAAATGATTGTAATGGAGAAATTTATTTAAGCTTAACAAATGCTATAGCACCAATTGAAACTCTTTGGTACAGAGAATCAATACTATCAGATATTCTTATAGGAACAAATATTGACACTTTGAACAACCTATGTCCTGGGATTTATTATGTTGTTGTCTCTGACAGTACTGAATGTCCCAGTGGCGATACATCTGAAGTTTATTCTCAAGAAATTTATCCTTCACTAAATATAATGAATGACACTTCGATTACAGCAGGGCTTGATTATTTCATATGGGCAAATGGAAATGGTAATATTATTTGGTCTCCTCCAACATTCCTGAGCTGTTTTGAATGCGACACAGCGTTTAGTATTGGGACACAAACAATCGAATATGTTGCAACAATTACAGATTCAATTGGTTGTGAAATGAAAGACACTGTTTTAATTGAGGTTGTAATCAATCCTCTTTTTGTTCCTTCTGGATTTTCTCCCAACAATGATGGATTAAACGATCAGCTTAAAGTAATTGGAGGTGGTACGACCTACTTTTCATTTTTGATTTTTGATAAATGGGGAAATGTTGTTTTTGAAACGAATGACATATCAATAGGATGGGATGGAACTTTTAAAGGAATAGAATTACCTTCTGATGTTTTTGTTTATGTAGTTGAAGCAAGCTTTACAAATCAACAAGTTGTTAAATTAACAGGTGATGTTACATTGTTTAGATAAAAAATATATTCTCTTTTTATTTCTTTCAATTAGCTTTTTTTTAGTTATTGGTCAAGATTATCAATTTTCTCAATTTAATAAAGCTCCATTGTTAATTAATCCTGCTAATGCTGGTATGGGAAAAGGATATAATAGGTTTAATTTAATTTATCAAGCGCAACACCCTGCTTCTGGTTTCATTTTCCAAGATTATCATTTTTCTGCTGACGGACCCATTTTTTCTCATAAAATGAAAGCCAATAAAGGTTTTATCGGACTGGGATTTCATGCATATCAAGAAAAAAGTAGTACTTCTTTTACTAAACTAGATATAGGAATAACAGTTTCAACTTATGTGGATCTTGATGCTAATAATCAGCTTTCTTTTGGTTTTCAAACAGATTATATTCAACATACAATAAACACAGATAATATTCAATGGGCTAGCCAGTATAATGGAAATACTGGAGGCTATGACGCCACAATGAATTCTGGAGAACTATTTTTAAATAATTCATTAATAAATTTTAATACGGCAACCGGATTATTATTTAAAAACAAAACTAAAAGTCAAAATTTATCTGGAATTGATGTTGCTTCATTCCAAATTGGATATGCAGCATTTAATCTTTTTAGACCAAGAAAAATATCTATTCTTCCAAATGACAGGTATTTTGTAAGGCATGTTATTCACGGTAGATCATTATTTGCTATTAATGAATTAAAATATGGTATTGCACCTCAATTTCTTATTCAGAAACAAGGACCACATTTTGATGCTACAATTGGTACAGACATTAAATACTATATAAAAGGAGACACCAAATACACTGGCTTTATTAGAGAATGTAACCTAGGAGTTGGTCTTTTCTATAGATATAATGATGCAATAATAACTAAGTTCAGTATTCAGATTAATGACATGAACATTTCACTTGCTTATGATTTAAGCGTAGGAGATTTAAGTAAATACAATGGAACTGTTGGAGGCTTTTCTATAGGGATTCAACTTAACGACACCTATGGGGTATTATTTAACCAAGGGAACATGCACGTTGTAAAACGATCAAGAAAAATGAGAAACCTCTAAAAGGTTAATCAATTATGCATCAATATTTGCATACTTGGCATTTTGTTCAATAAATTCTCTCCTAGGAGGTACTTCATCACCCATCAACATTGAGAAAATTCTATCTGCTTCGGCTGCACTTTCAATAGATACTCGCCTTAATGTTCTGTTTTCAGGAGACATGGTTGTTTCCCAAAGCTGTTCAGCATTCATCTCACCTAAACCTTTATATCTTTGTATATGAACACTTGACTCACTGCCAGAACCTTTCATTGAATCAATTAAGCCATCTCTTTCCTTATCATCCCAAGCATATTTGGCTTGTTTACCTTTTTTAACTAAATATAATGGTGGAGTCGCTATATAGATATAACCGTTTTCAATCATTTCTCTCATGTATCTAAAGAAGAAAGTTAGAATAAGCGTTTGTATATGACTACCATCAACATCTGCATCACACATAATAACAGCTTTATGGTATCTTAACTTTTCTAAATTTAAAGCTTTAGAATCTTCTTCAGTTCCAATTCTAACTCCTAATGCTGTGTAAATATTTTTAATCTCTTCATTTTCAAAAATCTTATGTGCCATTGCTTTTTCAACATTAAGAATCTTTCCTCTTAATGGCATAATCGCTTGAAAATGTCTATCTCTACCTTGTTTTGCTGTTCCACCTGCAGAATCCCCTTCAACAAGAAAAAGCTCACTTATTACCGGATCTTTTGAAGCACAATCTGCAAGTTTACCTGGTAAGCCTGCTCCACCCATAGGATTCTTTCGTTGAACCATTTCTCTTGCCTTACGAGCTGCATGTCTAGCAGTGGCTGCTAAAATTACTTTTTCTATAATACGTTTTGCATTATCAGGGTTTTCTTCTAAATAATCTGTAAGCATTTCACTTACAGCCTGACTGACAGGCGCATTCACCTCTCTATTTCCTAATTTAGTTTTAGTTTGACCTTCAAACTGTGGTTCAGAAACTTTAACAGAAACAATTGCTGTGAGACCTTCTCTAAAATCATCACCTGCAATTTCAAATTTTAACTTATCTAACATGCCAGAATTTTCTGCATATTTTTTAAGTGTGTTTGTCAAACCCCTTCTAAAACCAGACAAATGAGTACCCCCTTCATGAGTGTTAATGTTATTTACATAACTGTGAATATTTTCCGTATAGCTAGTGTTGTATATCATTGCGACTTCTACAGGAATACCGGCTTTTTCACCTTCAATAGCAATAACCTTATCGATAAGCATTTCTCTGTTTCCATCAAGAAATTCTACAAATTCAGACAACCCTCTATCAGAATAAAAAACATCATTTTTAAAAGAGCCATCCTCAAGTTTTTCTCTAAAGTCTGTAATGGTAACAGTAATTCCTTTATTTAAAAATGAAAGCTCTCTCATTCTTGCAGATAAAGTATCGTAAGAGTAAGTAATGTCATCGAAAATTGAAGTGTCAGGATGAAATTCTACTTCTGTCCCTCTAATATCTGTTTTCCCTTTTTCAGTAACTTCGTCTGTTTTTTTACCCTTAGAATAATTTTGTTCGTAAACCTTACCATCTCTAAAAACAGTAGCTTTTAAATGAATCGATAGCGCATTTACACAAGAAACACCAACCCCATGCAAACCACCAGAAACTTTATATGAATCTTTATCAAACTTACCACCAGCACCAATCTTAGTCATAACAACTTCAAGAGCAGAAACACCTTCTTTTTTATGGATGTCTACAGGTATTCCTCTACCATTATCTCTAACTCTAACACCATTGTCCTCTAATATCTCTACAGTAATTGTATCACAATGACCAGCTAATGCTTCATCAATAGAATTATCTACAACTTCGTAAACTAGGTGATGCAACCCCCTCATGCCAACATCTCCTATGTACATAGAAGGTCTCATCCTAACATGTTCAATTCCTTCTAGGGCTTGTATACTATCTGCTGAATACTTTTTTTCTTCACTCATTTCTTCACTCATTTCTTCTACTTTTTATCCTATTTACAAAGATACTATTATGAGCTAATAAAACAGCACTACCACCCCTTATTTAAAGGTAGTTTTCAACATCTTTAGTTCGATGGTAAAAGAATTGTTAAAAAGTAAATGTTACTCCACCAAAAATATTTATACTTTGAACAGGGTGGTTCATCCATCTTTGGTATTTAGATGCTGTGAAATTATTAAAATCGATAAAAGCAGAAATGCGTTTATTGTAACGATACTCCACACCTAAATTCATATCAATAAAAGGCTTTAGTTGGTATTCATACCTATCATTAATAAACTCAAATTCTTCGACATCTAACCCTATAGGCTGTAAGTAAGAAAAAGTGGCCCGAGAACCAACCAAAAACACACTGCTTTTTATTATAATCTTATCAGCAATATCATAAACTCCTGAAATTGTAAATTTATAATTGGGCATTTGCCATGCTTGATTTGATTCATCTGTAAGGCTATAGAAGAAAAATTCACCCTTGGCAAAAAGCTTTAATTTTTCAGCTTTTTTGTAAGATAGCTGACCTGCAAAAGTTGTTTTATCCATGTTGTCGTATAACAATTGGAATTTATTTTCGTATGAAGACACTGTATCAGGAACAAAAAAGTACATGTCGTTTAGCTTCTCGAAACTAGCCGAAATATTAAAGGTCATGTTATTACTTACAGACCCCCTAATACCACCAAATAAATTAATTCGTTGATTGGTGTTCCTTAATTTAGAATCATCAGCAACAAAGGGATTTAACAATCTAATGGAATTCAAATTATTTCTTTGCAATCCACCATTAACTCCTAAATAAGGAATAAATAAATTATTGAACAAACTGTAACTGCATTCTAAATCTGGGTAAAAGTAAAATTTAGCCTCGTAATCAATATTAGCTTGTAATGACAATCCAGCTTTTGCTTTCCAATTTTTACCCCTAGAATAAATGTGGGGATTAGCATTGATAATGGAATTTGTTGATGATATGAATTCATCTTCTTGCCAAGAACCGTTGTTTTTATCCCATTGAGGCTGATTCAAATTATTCACATCAACATCAAGAGAAACTATAAATTCTTCTTTTTTCAAGAATTTACCTATCTCAGCTTTTACTTTAAAGTAATTTTCTGTAGATCCAGAAATGTTATTCAAAAAATGATAGTCCAAACTACCATGATAATTAAGCTTCGATGTATCTCTTCCTATATTTCTACTCTTAAAATCACCTGAAAATTCAATTAAATTATAGGCCTGTCTTGTTGTGTCAGAATTATCTATGTACTCTTGAGGAACAATCAGAGAATCTTGAGAAAATCCATAATAATGAAAAACATCTCTTTTATAATTTAAATTTAGTTTAAGATCTTGCTTATCTAAAAAATGTTTGTAAAATCCACCTATTTTATTTTCAGAAAACTGACTTAATCCAACGTCCGCTATACTACCAATTGCACTGTGATGTAACCCATTTACTCCCCAGCTATTTAATTTAGACCTTGTGGCGTTGTAGTAAACCTCTAATAAAGGCATTATATAAGTGCCTGCAGCAGCTTTCACATATCCATTATACAATTTATCTAATGGTTCTACTATTTTCAATTTAGCAGGCTTTATCGGAACTGCATTAAATTCGGTTTCGTGTTTTTTTGGCTCCAAATAATATTTCACAGCAGAAATATCTACTGTAGAATCTATTGTTTTAGGCATTTCTTGAATCTTTTCTGTTAATGCAATCGTTCTTCTTCCTGTTCCTATTCCCAAATAGGTGTCATGAGTAGAGTTTTGCCCAATAAGCATAGAGTGTGCAGCACACAAACAAAATATGAGTATCCTATTTTTCATTGTCTTCATTTTTAGAACCTTCATTTGGGCTTTCTTGTTCATTATTTAGGCCATTTACATCTTCAAATAGCTCTTGATCTTTAGGGTCAGAATTCTCAAAATCTATCTCCACATCTTGTTCCTCAAATTGATTTTTTTCTGCAGCTTCTAGGATAAGTATTTCATCAATTTTGTCCTGTGCCATTTTTACTAATTCGGCTTTTGATGTTCCATCATAATTATCTACAATACTTTGCAAGCTATGTTTGGCATTAAAGTAATCTTGAACTGCAACAAAATTATCTCCCAATAATATAATCCCTCTAGCTAACCAATAATCATATGATGGTTTTTGTTTCACCAAATCCATTATTTCGTTTTCACATAACTCATGCTCTTTTTGCATGTATAAAATTTCACACTTATGAAATTTCGCCTCTGCACCTTTTATACCTTTTGTTATCTGAGTAGCTGAATCAAGTGTTATCAACGCTAATTCAAATTGCTTCATTTGTTTCAAAGATTTCCCTTTATACAAAAGTGATTCAATAGAAACATGGTCATCAATACCTGAAAGGGCCAATGTTTTGTTTGTATATTCAACAGTCGATGGGTAATTATTTAAATTCCAAAATGCCCTCATCTGACCAATTATAGATATTCTTAAATCATCATCAATAACAGCTACTTTTTCTAGCGTTGAATAGTGCCCAAGGGCTTGCCCATAGTCTTTTAAGTCATAACTAATATTGCCTGCATACCTTAAAACTTCAGAGTAATAATTATTATTTGGTTTACTTACGATAAAGTTATAATGAACTAAAGCTTCGTTAACCTTACCTTCAGCATATAAACAATTGCCAATGTAATAGTGAGCACTTATTTCATGTTTTGGATTTTGAATATTTGTCAAATATTCCGCTCCCTTTAAAAGTTGCATTTCACAATCACCGTTATCTCTTGCTTCTTGAACTGGCATCCAAAGGATTGAATCTCTTTCATTTTGAGAAACCTCTATACCTTGTGAATTTAGCCAATCGTAATATCCAGGCAAATTATCTCTTCCAGAATAAACTTCTTTCATTAGTTCTACAGCAAGTGTATTCTCAGCTTCAGCATCTGGATATTGAGCTATTACCTGCAGGAAATGTTTTTCAGCTTCTGAATAATTCCTTTCTTTCAAATAGATACCTCCTATTTCAACCAAAGCACTAGATATAAAGTTATTAGTTGGATAATTATCAATAAAATCTTTATATGAAGAGATAGCTTTTTG
>JAQWSL010000094.1 GCA_029243225.1 Flavobacteriales bacterium | reverse complement strand
AACACTCCGGAACACAAATTTAACATTGGTTTTAGCGGACAAAACATTGAAATTTCATCCCTAAAACTATCTGGCTTAGGTTTTAACATTAACTATAAATGGATTGAAGGCTTTATTTTTGAAGGTTCGCCTCAGTTTACTGGAGAAGTTCCTACTTACTCTCTATTGGATCTTCAAATAAATAAAAAAATGCCTAAGCTTAATTTAACCGCAAAGCTAGGGGCTTCAAATGCACTTAATAATAAAGTTTTACAGGTTTATGGTGGTCCTTATGTAGGTAGAATGCTTTATTTTTCACTTGTTTTCGACTGGGAAAACAACTAATTTATTCGTTTCACAGATATTATTTCCTTAAATTTGATTCAAACAAAAAAAATATTATGAAAAAACTATACTCTTACTTATTTATTAGCCTGCTTTTTATTGGCAGTAATTTTGCACAGACAAGGTACATTGACCAAGTCTTTTCTGCTGTTGACATAGATCAAAACGTACTCTATTCTACAAACATTTCTGTTTTAACTGGCGCTCCCGCTGCTCAAGGCCTTCCTATGGAAGTTTACACACCAACTGGAGATACGGAAACTAGCAGACCTCTAATTATTCACATGCACACGGGAACATTTTTACCAATTATGTATAACGGTAACCCAACTGGTATGCGACAAGATTTTGCTACTACTACAATTTGTGAAGACTATGCTAAAAGAGGATATGTTGTAGCTAATATAGAATACAGGTTAGGTTGGAATCCTACCTTGCCTACACAAACAGAAAGAGCTGCAAGTTTAATGATTGCTGTTTACAGAGCAATTCAAGATTGTAAAGCTGCTGTTCGTTACTTTAGAAAAGATTTTGAGACAAACGGAAATTCTTATGGGATTGATACTTCAAGAATAATCCTGTCTGGTCAGGGATCTGGAGGATGGATTGCATTAGGTTATGCCACTGTTAATAAGCTTGATGACATTCAATTACCTAAATTTTTAGACTTAACAGATCCTTTAAATCCAGTTCCGTTAGTAGATACTGCTGTTCTTGGCGATTGGGACGGTTATGGAGGGAATCCTGCTTTAAACATGGAAAACAATGTTGGTTACTCTAACGATGTTCACATGGTGTTAAGCATGGGAGGTGGTATGGGAGACCTTAGCTGGCTAGAAGCTGGTGATGTTCCAATGGCTGCTGTACATTGTCCTACAGATCCTACTGCTATTTACTCTACTGGAGATGTTTCTGTTCCTCAAATAGGTATTGTAACAACAGATATAAGTGGAAGCCATGATGTTATGGTTGCAGCTAATGCTTTTGGAAACAACGATGCAATTTCTGCAGGAGTGTATAACGATCCTTACACTACAGCCGCTCAAGCAGCGTCTCAAAGTTTAGTTGGATTTGTTGATCAGAGTGGAACAACTATTTCAAATGCAGTTGACCATGTATTCCCATACATGACTGGAAACCCATTTGAGAGCGCTCCATGGGATTTCTGGGACTCTACAACTTTAGTTAATGTTATTGCGCCAGCTGTAGGATTAACTGCTGCTGATGCTCAAGGAGTACATGCAAATGGTTTAGCTACAAACCCAAACATGGGAATTGGAAAATGTTTTGCATACATAGATTCTACTTTAGGTTATTTCTGCCCTAGAATTGTAAATGCACTACTTCTTCCAGGTAATAATGTTGGTTTACAAGAAACTATATTAAATACAAAAGTTTCTATTTATCCTAACCCGGCTGGTAATAATTTAACAATTACTTCTGACAACAAAACAATTACTGGAATCGAAATTTACAGCACTACAGGTAAGTTAGTCTCAACAAAGAATGGATTAAATACATCTTTATTTCAATTTAATCAATTGAAGCTATCGACTGGAATGTATATTGTTAATGTTCACTTTAAAGAAGGAACAATTACAGAAAAATTAATTATCGAATAGATATATTTTCACATTTTAAAAAAGCCTCTTAATTGAGGCTTTTTTTTTGGCTACTTTTTGCAATTAAATCGCTTATTTTAAGTTTATATAGATATGGTTAAAAAAGTTTCTCAACTTATTATTCTATTTTGTTTTACATTCAAAATTGATGCTCAATTAATAAGCTGGGATAAAAAAGTAGATTTTGGAATTTTAAACAACAAATCTCAAAATTTTATAGACCTTCCTGTAACTAATAATTCTTTAGAAAATATATTTATATTCAGATTAGATGTAGATAGAAGGTTTAAAGTTCAGTTTAGTGATAAAAAAATAAAACCAGACAGCACCGAATTTATTAGAATTGCTTTTGAGCCCAAACAAAAGGGGTATTTTAAAGTTAAAATTCCTGTTCATTTTTCTTGTTACAAAGGTCCAAAAACACTAGAATTATCTGGCTATGCTGAAGAAGTTTTAGCAATCAATAATCCATGTCCAAGTTTCAGAGAATTAAATTCATCTAGTAATTTAACAGTTGACTTTGATAGTGAAATTAAAGATGGAAACACCAATGAATCCATTTCAAATTATAGTGTAACATTAATAAAAGATGGCCTTCCTGTTGTTCAAAAAGTAAATCAAAAGAAGGGTTCTTTTAACAAAAAAATTCCATTAGGATTATATTATATTATTATTGAAAAAGAGGGTTATGAAACATTTGAAAAATTATACTACATAAATAGAAGAAACAATAACTTAACCATCCCTCTAATACCAATTAAGACTAACACTTTTATAGAAAATTCATTTAGTACAATTGCCGATTCATCTTCTGCATCCGAAAAAACTACAAAGAAAACTAAACCTTTATTGATTGAATCCTCAAAAAATATTATTACAACATCAAATACTAAGGAATTTAACGAAATAAATTATGAACCAAACAACATTGTTTTTCTATTAGACATTTCTACTTCAATGAAATACAATGGAAAATTAGAGCTGCTAAAATCTTCCATGCAAGAGCTTACAAAAATTTTAAGGCCAATAGATAAAGTAACAATAATAGGATACTCTAGCAGAGCAAGTGTCCTGTTAAACACCTTATCTGGAAATGAGAAAGACAGTATTACTCAAAAAATTATAGACTTGAAAGCAAAAGGATTAACCGCTGGAGGAAGAGGTTTAAAATTAGCCTACGAAAAAGCTAAAAATGAGTTCATAGAAAATGGAAATAATCAAATAATAATAGCTACTGATGGGGATTTTAACCAGGGGGATGAAAACATTAATAAGCTAGCTAAGAAAGTAAAAAAAACAGGTTTAATTATTTCTATTATAGGGATAAAAGCCAAACAAATACCAAAAGAAAATATGAAAGCTATAGCTAAACTAGGGGGTGGAAATTACATTACAATAGACAGCTATGATGCTGCTTGCAAATCACTTGTAAACGAAATAAAAATAAACTCCTTTAAAGGGTTAAAGAAATAGAATTATATTTGCCATCATTTATTATTTACCTATGGAAATTTGGATTAAAGCTGCTCAACTATTTTTATCTCTCGCTATATTAGTCTCTCTACATGAATTGGGTCACTTTATACCAGCGAAACTCTTTAAAACACGAATTGAAAAATTTTATTTGTTTTTTAATCCGGGATTCTCTCTATTTAGATACAAAAGAATCAATGGGATAAAAAAATATTCTTGGTTTACCAAAGAATCTCCTAAAGAATGGAAAGAAGATGAAAGCACGACTGAATGGGGTATTGGATGGCTTCCTTTAGGAGGTTATGTTAAGATTGCGGGTATGATTGATGAAAGCATGGACAAGGAACAACTAGAAAAACCAGCTGAACCATGGGAATTTAGATCTAAACCGGCATGGCAACGATTAATTGTAATGATTGGTGGTGTTGTTGTAAATCTTCTTTTAGGATTTTTCATATACATTATGGTTCTTTTTGTTTGGGGGTCAGAATATTTACCTAATGAAAATGCTGTTTATGGCACACATTTGACAGACTCATCTATGTCTAATTATGGTTTATTTGAAGGTGATCAAATAATATCAGCAGATGGTGTGCTTTCTGAAAAATTTGGAGACATCAACCAAATGATTGTAATAGATGGTGCTAGAAATCTAAAAGTGTTAAGAAATAATGAAGAAAAACAAATAACTCTTCCTCAAGGAATTGTAGATACAATTCTTAGTAAGAAATTAAAAGGGATTGTTTCGGGGCCACGATACCCTAACGTTGTAAAAGAATTAATTGACACCCTGCCAGCAATTAAAGCTGGGCTTCAAGTTGGAGACAGCATAATTGAAATAAATGGTCTCCCTTGTTCATTTTTATTAGATTTTCAGAAAGAAATGCAAAATCATAAATCTCAAGAAATAAATTTAGGTTTTTATAGAAACAATGAGAAAATGAATCTATATGTAATGGTAACAGAAAATGGTACAATTGGCTATTATCAAAAGAGTCCAGACGATTTATTGAGTTTTAAAACTCAAGAATATGGTATTATGGAAGCCATTCCTGCTGGGATAAGTGAAGGGACAGAAACTCTTTCGAACTATGTTAAATCCATGAGTTTGTTATTTACTAAAGAAGGTGTAAAACAGATAGGTGGATTTGGTACTATTGGAGGTATTTTTCCTGGTACTTGGGATTGGAAAAGGTTTTGGTTGTTGACTGCTTTTTTGTCTATTATATTAGCTTTTATGAACATATTACCTATACCCGCTCTAGATGGTGGTCATGTAGTGTTTTTAATTTATGAAATGATTTCTGGTAAACCACCAAGTGAAAATTTCTTAACCAAAGCTCAAGTAGTAGGAATGGTGTTACTATTAACACTTCTTGTATATGCCAATGGCATGGATATATATCGATGGATTTCTGGAGCATAATCTTTAGCTTCTTAACATTCTACTGATAATAAACATTTGGCTTAATTACTTTCTGTAGAAACTCTATATCTATATTTATACTTGAACAAGTATATCAAGTTATGAAGTATTTTATCCTGCTAATAAGTTTATTTTCTTTTAGTCATTCAATTGCTCAAAATGAATTTAAAAACACTAAAAAAGTAGAAACCGATCAAGAGGCTTATAATGCAGAACCTAAAAAGTTTAACCTTATGATTGTTCCTTTTGATTACAAAATGTATATGTCAAGTTTAGATAGAGAAATTGCCGCTAAAACAAGGTTAACCTACCCACAAATTCGAGATAACATGAGATATGGTTTAGCCAAACAACTTTTATTGGCAACCAAAGGAAGCCACCCTGCTATATCATTAATTGAAAGCGACTCCTCATATGATGATCTTAAGTATATATACAACAGTATTGGCTATAAATATAAATTAGTTCCAATTAAGGAAGAGGTAAACGTAGAAACGGATACAAAAATTGACAAACTAAAAAATTCATTAACTAAATTGGTTAATAAAAACCATTCAGCATCTCAACCTAGAAATACTGAATACAACAGTGGTGGAATTAATAATGGTCAAGTAGAAAGCTATGAAAACCCCGGTGAAAGATACATGCACACATCTATACACAATCCCAATCTCATCTCCACACTGCAGATTAAGTACCAAACAAATCTTTATATTTTCATCAACGAATTAGATATTGAAGAAATAAAAAGTAAAGAAAGCTCAAGAATAAATACGCTAAATTCATCTAGAAGAATTAAAGTTCATTATACGATTATTGATGACAAAAGTAACGATGTATATGGTGGAGCGGCAACAACCGAAATACCTTCTTATGTTACTGACATGAATAAAATTGTGAGCATTTATTTCAAAAAAATTGCACAAGAAATATGTTTATCTATTCCTTCTGTTGAAATAAACAAAAATGAGGCTGAAAAGCAAAAATCCGATCAAAAAAAGGCAGACATTCAAAGAGATCAAATTCTAAATTATTAAATATTGGAATAATATTTTACAATACCTGCTTTACTTAAAATATTATACTAAAAATAAAGCGCCTTATGCCGAACAACCTTTTGGCAACTTTAATCGTCTAATTGAGGTAATTCACACTCGAATTCAAAAAATATGCTTATGTAGTGTTTTATTTTGCTTTTATAATGACTGGATTTTAAACAAAATTTTATATTTTTAAATAACGTATATCCTAAAATTTTATTCTCAATAATCTCTTAATACGGCTTAACACATGAAAAAAATTTACTTTTTATCCCTGCTAATTGTCTATTTTTCAGCATTTGCTCAACCAGCAAATGATGAATGTTTAGGAGCTCAATCCGTAACACCTGATGGAACTTGTATTTCTGGAACAACTGTAGGAGCTTTTGATGATTGGACAGGGTTAGTAGGCTGTCAATCAGGGAATCCTAACAACCACGAAGAAGTTTGGTATTCTTTTACCGCTACAGGGACTCAACTCACTATTGACGCAACTGCAACTGGCTCATGGGCAGGAGATGTTGAAATAGCTTTAGCAGAAGGAACTTGCGCAGGAGTTCTAACAATTCTTGCAACTGATTGTGGAGCATCCCCACAACAAATGGTTTATAATGGATTAACGATTGGAACTACCTATATTTTTACTATATCCAATGAAGCAACAGGAACGCAGGGTACTTTTGACGTATGTACAGAAACAACTAATCCTCCTGCAGGATGTGTAGATAATGATCTTTGTTCTTCTCCAGAAACACTGGCACTTACTTCAGGTGTTCAACTATGTGTTCCTACCGACTGTAATACTGGGTCTACACCTGGACCATATTTTGGAACAGCAGATCCTTGTTATGATTTCCTTTTTTCTACTGTTTGGTATGAATTCTCTACTGGAACAAACGACATTTCAGTTGATGTTACATTAAATTCTACTGATTTAAATGCTCCACATTATGCTATTTTCTCTACTACTGATTGTAACTTATTTACTACTTACGATTGTGTTCAAGGCTCTTCTGGTTCTGCATCAGGAACCACACCATTAGCTCCTAGTACAGATTATTTAATCGCAATTTCTGATGTAAATGGTGATCAAGGTGACTTTGATTTATGTTTAACATTAAATCCTGATAATTCAGCTTGCAACACAAATGACAACCTTTATGTGAGTGCAACATCGATGGGATCTCCACTTACAGGCCCTTATGAACCTGGTGAAATTGTCACCTTTTGTTATGAAATTGATGGTTGGGTGACAAGCACAACTAGTTGTAACTACTTACAAGGTATTGTTCCAACATTTGGAGATTGTTGGGATCCTGTTTCATTTGATGGGCAAGGTCAACCTACAGTTACCTCTGCTTTAACAACTCAGGGTGTAATTGTTGGGGGCGCAAGTAATGGTGTTTCTGCTGGAACTTGGGCTTGGTTTCCATCTGGATCTGTAGACTACAATCTAGCGGGACCTAGTAATTCAGGTTTAATGGCTGGAGATGATGTTGGTGCTGGTTGGTATTTTACAACTTCTTATCAAACTCATTTTGGCCTTCCAGACCTTAGCTATGGAGATCATAATATCGCTGGAAATATGGGGAGTTCAAGCGCTTCATGTGCAGATGCCACTTCAATATGGACTGTCTGCTTTCAACTTCAAGTTCGAGACGCTACAGCTTGTCCTGGAGGATTGCTGGCTTGTGATGTGTCAATTAATACATATTCTGATGGAGAAATAGGAGTTTGGAATAATCCTGGTTGTACAGCAGACGTAGAAACAACATTAAATAACACAATCAACTGTTGTCCAGTAATAACAAATCCAGGAAATCAAGAGATATGTGATTCATATATATTACCAATTATAACAGGAACACTCTTAACTGGAAGTGAAGGTTATTATACTGGAACTGGTGCCACAGGAAATTCATATGTAGCAGGAGATGTAATAACAAGCTCAGTATTGCCAATGTATATTTACGATGCATTTGGTTCTTGTTCTGATGAAGAGACTTTTAATATTACCATTAATACTACTCCTACTGCTGATGCTCCTGCAGCTGTTACTGCTTGCGATACTTACTCCCTTCCTGCACTAACTGTTGGAAATTACTTCTCTTCAACTGGTGGGGTCGGATCCATTGCTGCGGGGTCGGCCATTACCTCTTCGCAAACCATATTTGTTTATGCAGAAACTGGTTCTACTCCTAATTGTACTGACGAAAACAGCTTTTCTGTTACCATTAATACTACTCCTTCTGTTCCTACAGCAGGAACAGATGCAACGT
>JAQWSL010000085.1 GCA_029243225.1 Flavobacteriales bacterium | reverse complement strand
TTCCAGCTCTAGCGTTAGAAGATGGATCTTTTTTTAATAGCTTAAAGTTCATAAATCTGTGAATAAACATCAAAGAAACAAAGAAAAAACAAGTTACATAAAGATACTTTTACATAGTATTTGAATAAAACTCATGAATTTCAACCATCACTATCTGTTAACAGCTTTTTTTAGCATCATGTTTTTAATTCAATTATTCTATTTTTTTTACTTTTTCCTCAGACTTTCTTTTCATAAAAACAAAACTGAATTAAAAAAAAACGATGGCATATCAGTGATAATTGCTGCTAGAAATGAATATGAAAATCTAAAAAAACACCTTCCATCGATACTAAATCAGGCTTATGAAAATTTTGAAGTTATTGTAGTAAATGATCGATCATGGGACAAAACAGCTGCCATCTTAGAAGAATTTCAAAAATCGCATGAAAATTTAAAAGTGGTAAACATTCCAGACCTAGGCAAAGACGCTTTTTCTAAAAAATTCGCTATAACTCTAGGGATTAAAGCAGCTAAAAATGAAAATTTGGTTTTTACCGATGCAGATTGTTATACAGTATCTAATAAATGGCTTTTAAATATATCAGTATCTTCAAACAATACCAACATGATTTCATTAGGTGCTGGACCTTACAAAAAAGATGTTGGAGTTTTAAATGCTCTAATTAGATTTGATGCCGCTTTTATTGCAACGCAATATTTAAGCATGGCTAAAGCACGGATACCCTACATGGGAGTAGGCAGAAATCTATCTTATAAAAAAACAATTTATAATGAAATTCAAGGGTTTAAAAGTCACTATCATATACCTTCTGGAGACGATGATCTTTTTGTTAATCAAGTGGCGAATTCAAATAATACGCAGGTTATTTTTTGTACAGAAAGTCTTACATATTCAATAGCAGAAAAAACATTTAAAAGCTGGATTAATCAAAAACTTAGACATTTAAAAACAAGTTCATTGTACAACGTTAAAACAATATTTTTTGTGGCATTATATCCAATCTCGTTATTTGGATTCTACATTTCTTTTCTAACAAATTTATTACTATCAAATGACCTTATTTTCATATTAATATTGCTTACTTTAAGGATACTTTTTCAAATTATTATTTTTTTTAAGCCCTTAAAAATAATGGGTAGCAAAGAACTTATTATTTTTACACCATTATTAGAAATAATATTACTACTTATTTATCCGTTTTTACACATAAAGAAAATTCAAAAACCATAATTCTAAAATGAGCGAACCGATTTCAATAGATCATTTATCTGAAAAAGCTAAATACGATTATAGCTTGGTTTTAAAGGCGACTCAGAACAAGAACCAACAGGCTTTCACCGAATTAATGGACAGATATAAAGATTCCATTTATTTTATGCTTCTTAAGATGGTCAATAATAAAGATGATGCTGAGGATCTTACTATTGAGGCTTTTGGAAAAGCTTTTAATAGACTTCATCAGTATACACCAAACTATGCATTTAGCACCTGGTTATTTAAAATTGCAACTAACAATTGCATTGACTTCATTAGAAAGAAAAAGAAAAATGTTTTATCTATTGACAATCGTTTTGAAAATGAAGAAGGCGATTCATTAATGATTGAATTAAAATCTTCTGGGAGAGATCCTGAGCAGGAAGCCATGAGAAAACAAAAGATCAATCTTATGCGAGAGGTTGTCACAAAATTAAAGCCTAGATATCAAAAGCTTGTTGAACTCAGGTATTTTAAAGAACTTAGTTATGAAGAAATTTCAAAAGAATTAGATCTTCCTTTAGGCACAGTAAAAGCTCAGCTTTTTAGAGCAAGAGAGTTTTTATATAACATCATGAAAAACACCAGAGAGTCTATTTAGTTTGGAACTTATTGAAAAATATTTCCCAGAGTTAGGTGAAAATAAAAAAGCCCAACTAAAAGAACTAAAAGATATCTACACATTTTGGAACAATCAAATCAATGTTATTAGCCGAAAGGACATTGCTGAATTTTATGAGCGACATGTACTTCATTCACTTTCAATTGCTAAAATAATTTCTTTTAAAAAAAAATCTTCTATACTTGATATTGGCACTGGAGGCGGTTTTCCAGGAATTCCGTTGTCTATTTTGTTTCCAGAAACAAAATTCACATTAGTAGACTCAATTGGTAAAAAAATAAAAGTTGTGAAAGCTGTCAGTGATGAATTAAATTTAAAAAACGTTTCAGCTATCAAAGAAAGAGGTGAAAATATAAATGGTCAGTTCGACTTTATTATTAGCAGAGCAGTAACACGATTAGATAAATTTATTCCATGGACACATGGAAAAATTCTTGAAGAAAACAAGAATTCTTTAAAAAATGGAATTATATACTTAAAAGGAGGGAACATTAATCAAGAAATAATTGATGCGAGATTAAATGAAAATCCAACTGTGTTTCCAATTTCAGAAATATTTCATGAAGACTTTTTCGAAACTAAATTAATTCTACATATTCCACTTAAGTAATAAGTATTGGCATTATTGTTGAAGGATTAAATGAAACAAACCAGACTATTTAAATAATTTTAACAAAAACATTGCAACTATTTTCATACTTTCAATGTTTCGACTATAGCTTTCAAATACACACACATGAGCAAATATAAATTTTCAATTCTCACAGCTTTATTTTTAATTAATTCAGTAAGCTTTAGTCAATCAAATGATTTACTAAAATCAACCATATATAAAATAGACCAATTGTTATATAATGTTGATAGAATGTATGTAGATGAAGTGAACAAAGAAGAACTTTCAAACAACATCATTATTGGAATGTCAAACCAAACAGATATATATTCTGGCTATCAAAAAGATTCAATAATTGACTCTTATGATTTGACTAAACAAAACCAATTAGAATCTATTGGTATTAAATTTAAATTTAAGGGTGATTCTTTAGTTGTAACTGAAGTAATCCCAAACGGAGGAGCAGACAAAGCTGGTCTAATTACAGGTGATAAAATCACAATGATTGACAGTAATTCTATTGACAAAATGTATTACTATTCAGATGCTATTTCTTATCTATCGGGAATCAGCAATACTAGAACTAAAATAAAGCTTTTCCGAAATAAAGATAGCTTAATAAAAAAAGTTACTAGAACTGCTATTCCAAATTTTCATTTAATGATATATGGAAATTCTAAATTTCCGAAAATCTCTGTTTCTGACTACAGAACTGCTATTCCATTCATGTCAACTTTATATTTAGATTCAATAAAAATCTCCACAATATCAGAACATGGAATAAGATATATGTTAGAACAACTTGATCCACATTCAACTTATATTTCATTAGAAGACATTCACGATATGAACGCTCCATTAAAAGGTTCATTTACAGGTGTTGGTGTTCGATTTCAAATTTTAAAAGACACTATAATGGTAGTTCAAGCAATTCCTGGTGGGCCCTCAGAAAAAGTAGGCATTCAAGCAGGTGATAAATTAGTCTTTATTGACAATGTAAATGTTGGTGGTGTTGGAATTAAAAACAATGGAGTTAGAGAGAAATTATTAGGTGATAAAGGGACAAAAGTTAATGTTAAAGTCAAAAGATCTAATGAAAATGAACTTCTTGACTTTACAATTGAAAGGGATAAAATACCCATATACAGTGTTGATGCATCATACATGGCTAGCCCAAAAGTAGGTTATATAAAATTAAATAATTTTTCAGCTAACTCTGTTGATGAGATTAAAAAAGCAGTTTATTCTCTTAGATCTGAAGGTATGAAAGATTTAATACTAGACTTGCAAAACAACGGAGGAGGTTATTTGATGACAGCTGTAGAACTAGTTGATCAATTTCTTTCTGAACCAAAAGTTGTTGTATCAACTAAAGGAAGGTCTTATCCAGAAAAAAAATTCCAAACAAGGTTTAAAGGATTGTTAGAAGATGGTCGTTTAGTTGTACTAGTTAACGAAAGTAGTGCTAGTGCAAGCGAAATTGTTTCTGGTGCTATTCAAGACTGGGATAGAGGACTAATTGTCGGTAGAAGAACTTTTGGCAAAGGTCTGGTTCAAAAACCAATAAACTTGCCTGATGGAACACAAGCTAGAATTACAACATCAAAGTATTATACTCCTAGTGGAAGATGCATTCAAAAACCATACGAAGGAGGGTCGATCGCTTATAGAAAAGAAAAATATGAAAGATATGTTTCAGGAGAATCTTTTCATGCTGACAGTATTAAATTTAATGAGGATGAAACATTTTCAACAATAGTTAATAAACGAACTGTTTATGGAGGCGGTGGAATAATGCCAGATGTGTTTGTTCCTTTAGACACTACTGGAACAAGTAAATACTACTCTTCATTAATTAGAAAAGGAATAATGAATCAATTTGCTCTTACATGGGTAAATAAACAGCGAGAAAAATTAGAAAGTAAATACCCAACTTTTAATAAATTCAATAAAGAATTTAAAACTGATATTGTTGTTAAAGATCTTATAAGATATGCTGAAAATGAAGGGTTAGAATTTAATAAGGATAGCTTTAAAAAAGCTGAAAACGTAATAAATATTAGATTAAAAGCAAATATAGCTCAAGATTTATTTGATTATAAAAGATTTTATGAAGTAATTAATGAGTTAAATGAGAGCCTTCAAAAATCTATTGATTTACTTGAAGACGGAAAAGCTTTTAAAAATTTCACTAAAAGTTAATTCAATTATATATTTTTAATAAAAAAAACAAAATGTCAGATAAAATTAAAATTGGTCTTCTAGTAATTATTTTAGGAATTACCTCATTCAATACTTTTCAAATATCAAATTTAGAATTAAACAGTACAGGCAAAAAAGTTGAAGCAGCTCCTATCCAATCTAATTTTGACAGATCAAATAACAATCAAATAAAACCAAAAGAAGTTAATTCAAACCCTCTATTTAATGAAGTTGCTGATGGGCCTATTACTACAATATTTTTTAAAGAAGAAGTTAAAGACTTTGGAAATGTTAATGTAAATTCTAAAAATAACCATTCGTTTGAATTCATAAATAATGGAAGTGAACCATTAAAAATTTCGAATGCAAAAGGATCATGTGGCTGTACTGTTCCTGAGTGGCCAAAGGAACCTATAATGCCCGGCCAAAAAGGAAAAATCAACGTTGTTTACACCCCAAATAAATCACAAGCTGGTAAACCACAACA
>JAQWSL010000026.1 GCA_029243225.1 Flavobacteriales bacterium | reverse complement strand
GTTACGCACCCGTTCGCCACTCGTCAGCAAAAAGCAAGCTTTTTCTGTTACCGTTCGACTTGCATGTGTTAAGCCTGCCGCTAGCGTTCATCCTGAGCCAGGATCAAACTCTCCATTGTAATTATAACTTTAAGTTTTGTTGAAAACAAATTTTTCAAGATGCTAGTCTTTTTTTCTTCCTTCAATAAGTCAAAGAACTGTATGTTCTAATATTGTAATTCTAATTAATTTCTTTCCTAAAAAAACCTCTTTTGGTTTTCATTGGGCGGGCAAAGGTAATTACTTTTGTTAATCCCGCAAGTTTTTTTTAAAAAAATTCAAAATAAATTTAACCGTTGTCAAATCTCTATTTTTTTGAATGGGTTGCAAATTTAATATGTTTTTTAAACATACAAATAAAAACTACGATTTTTTTTAAAAAAATATTTAAAGAACCTTCGCTAATTGTCTTAAGCGGTTGCAAATGTAATAGCGTTTATTTAAGTACCAAACTTTTACAAAGAAAAAAAAGTAACTTTTTTTAACAAAATCCATAACCGCTTATAAATCAGCTATTATGGATTTGTTTTTTTTACTGGAATAATCAAACCATTAGATAGTTTTGAAGAACTATTTATGAAATTAACAATATAACCAGCCATTTCGAAAGCAGTAATTTCAGCTTTAAAGCCAGGAAAAGCATTATTCAACATATCAGTTTGAACAGCACCAAGCGCCAAACAATTAATTTTAATGCCGTATTCAGCTAATTCAACTGCTAAACATTCAGTTAAAATACTTAAAGCCCCTTTACTTGAACTATATATTGACAACCCTGGAAACTTTGAACTTCCTTGAATTCCACCAATACTACCAATATTTACAACTTGTCCTTTAGCATTTGAAAGTTTTTCAATAGCTAGCTGAATCATATTAATAACTCCATAAAAATTCACATCCATCATGTCTCTGTAATCCTCCTTAGAGAATTCAATAAAAGGTTTATTAGCAAGAAAACCAGCATTATTAATAAGAACATCAATACCTAAAGAATTAATTAAGGAATCAAAAAATTGTTGGTTAATTTGAGTAATATCTGCAGAAATAGGAATTAAGTTTTCAGCAAACTGATTTTGTTGTTTCATTTCGTTTAGCACAGAAATATCTCTAGAAATAGCAAAAACCTTATGATTAACTGCTAGTAGCTTTACCAATTCAAGACCAATACCTTTAGAACAACCTGTTACAATTATATTCATTATTCAACAACAATCTTTTTAAAAGATGAGAAGTTATCAGCTGTTAATTTCAAGGAATAAATTCCTTTAGATAAATTTGACACATCTAAAACAAACGAGTTGGAAGAAAATATATTAGTCCGACTAAGAATTTTCTTTCCCCTAAGATCATATAAATCAAGATTTACATTTTCAGAGCTTCTGGCATTCAACAGTATAAAATTTATAAAATCTTTTGAAGGATTAGGAAAAACATTTACCTGAATATAATTGTATAAACCTACTGCTGTATTCTCAATACAAAAGCTATGAGACGTTCCATCTCCAAAATCGGGATCTCCCATTTGAACATAAGTTTGAGTAGCCCATTGATCAGTAATATTATAATCACCATCTACATCGCAGTTATTCCATTGTGACCCACTCATACCATCACCATAATCATCACTAATATTAAAATCATAACAACCATTTGAAAGGCAAATTTTTTCAGTAATTGCATATCCAGTTGGAGCATTATCTGAATAATTTCCTGCAGGAACAGAACTAATGACAGCTAAATTCGATTGATCAACTATCTCCCAAGACACCTCACTTCCCCAACAATCAAAAGTTAAATTTAGGTTAACTTGAGCTGTACCCGGATAAGATTCAAAATTACTTGAAGCTTGATTATTATTAGAATTCCCATCTAATTGCCCTGAAGGGTTAGAAATCGAAACATTAAAAACATGAGCACCTGAAGACCAAACTGACATGGAATTAAGGCTTATGTTTTGTGAAGAACCTGTACTTAAATTACCAGACCAATTGTAAGTTATATCTGAACCTCCATCTACATTATAAGTAATTGTAGCTGATGTTAAATCTACTGATCCATTGTTTTTGATTGTTATAGACGGATTAATATAGTTAGAGCAATAAGAACCAGATGGTTCAGAAACAGAAGAAATAGAAGCATCGTAAGCTATAGCAGGTTGATTAGGATCATACCCATCTAATGAAGAAACACCTGTATTTTGTGGGTCTAACCAATTTTGAAGTCTTTGAGAAGGTGAAGAAGAGCCATTGCCATCCCAAGACATTGAAAATTTACCATAATAATCATTAACACTATTCCCACAAGATGCCTGACCACCATGAAGTTGGCCTACTAGATGAAAATTTTCATTCCAAAGTCCAGACCCTGAAGATCCCCCCTCAGTAGTTGTTAACCGTTCCCAAAGCTCTATTCTCCATTCAGAATTTGACACAGATGAAAGACCATTTGAGGACTGTAATACATCATCATCGAAAGATATTTTTTTAACATCGCCAGATGGATGATGAATTCCAACTGCTGATTGAGGAGTGTTTCCTGAATTATCCCAACCAGCATAAAAAACAGAATAAGAAGCTGGAGGTGTAGTATTTAATTCAACTAAACCAAAGTCTGAATCAGCTTTTGAGGCTCTAAAAGTTGACCCATTAATGGAATTTCCAGAACTTGATTGACTGTTTGCAGAAGTTTGAGAACCACAAACAGGACTGTCGTAATTAAATTTAAAAACAGCACTACCCATTCCACTTGGCCCGCAATGATTAGCCGTTAAAAAATAAGGTGTGCCATCCTGCTGGGTATTATTAACAAGTGTTCCTGTACACAAGCCCCCACCTGCTAAAATTCTAGCAACTGATCTTATTTCATTAGACCATGGCTGACCATCAGGACAAATAACATCCATGTTACAAGCTCCTGATTCATTAACCTTTACAGGATACCACCCATTAATATCTCTATAACCATGAACGACCATACCAATTAACAATCTAGAAGATTGATTAATTGACTTTGGTTCAAAGTATTCTACAATAATTTCATCACCCTTTACTAAATCTGTTCCAAGAAGATTATTTTCATTGTTGTTTAAATGATTATATGACCCTAAAACCATGGAATAATCTGTATTATATAAATGTAAATGACCACCATATGGAATATAAAAATCGTTAAAAACTAAATTAATAGATAAGGCACCTGTAGAAATTAATTTTATTCTCCAAATTCTATCTCCATTAGGCAATTCATCCCAAATTCCTGAGTTTTGAAGACTATAATTAACAATAAACTCATGTCCAAATCTATAAGGGCCTATTTTATTTGCATGATTGTATTGATCTTCAGAAAGCTGAGTTGTTAAGTCAAAAGAGGGCATTGAATGGGAATCAAAATTATCTTTTAATTCATTTTTAAGCTTAAAAGATACTGGACCACCAACGTTATAAATTTGAGCATTTAAATTGGCAGTTATAAACACAAATGCAATAAGATGTAAAAGGTAAGATTTATTCATATAATTTATATTATCAATTCTAAGATAATAAAATATAGAAACGGTTGCCTTGTTGTATAATAATTTAAGAGAAGTTAATCAAAGTTTAAAATAACTTTAGCACTTGCTGGATGAGCTTGACAAGCTAAAACAAATCCATCTTCTACTTCTTTGTCACTTAATGCATAGTTTGCATCCATGTTTACTTTTCCTGACTCTACTTTTGCTTTACATGTACAACAAACTGCTCCCTTACAAGAAAAGGGAACATCTACATCATTTTCCATTGCAGCATCTAAAATAGAATCACCATCTGAAGAAAGTTCAAAATCTACTTCTTCATCATCACAAATAACAGTTACCATAGACTTACCATCGAAATCTTCATCTAGTTCAGCTTGATTTGTTTCTGAGTTCATCAAGACAGGCGTTGTGAATAATTCAAAATGAATTTTTTCTTCTTTGATGTCAAATTCTTTTAATGAGTTGCTAACTTCAAGAATCATTTTTTCAGGTCCACATAAATAGAACGCATCAGCTTTTAAACAATCTAAATTTTCTCTCATTAAAGTATTAACTTTTTCTGCATCTATCCGACCACTAAACAAAGAAGATGCATTTTCGTCTCTACTAAATATATAGGTAAGCTTAAATTGTGGAGATTCTACTGAATCTAACTTAGATTTAAAAATAGTATGCTCTGAATTTTTATTTCCATAAAAAAGAACAAATTTACTTGAAGGCTCAAAACTTAAAACTGAACTTATCATAGACATAACAGGAGTAATACCTGAACCTGCAGCAAATGCCACATATGTTTTAGAATTATCTTTGCTAATATTTAAAGTAAAATTACCTTGAGGAGGCATTACGTTTACAATATCACCTGAACTTAAATTTTCATTTACATAGGTGGATACCAAACCATTTTCAACTCTTTTAACAGCAACACGAATGTCTTCGTTTGAAAAAGGGGATGAACAAATAGAATAGGATCGCCTTTCTTCATTACCATTTATAACAAAGCTCAATGTTAAGTATTGACCAGGCAAGTATTTAAAGTCAGCTTTTTGTTCTTCATTTAGTTTAAAAGCAACAGAAACAGTATCTGGTGTTTCTTTTTTAATATCTGATATTGTTAATTTATGAAACTGACTCATGTTTTTTTTATTAGGTTTGAATTGTAAAAATCAATTTTATTTAAATTCAATCATTAATTGTTGAATTTATTTTTTTGCAAATATTCTAAAAAAATAGCCATGAATAAAGAATTTAAAAACATTATTTTTTCAATTGAAAATGAAGTAGCTAAAATTAGCCTCAATAGACCTGACGTATTAAATAGTTTTAATTACCATATGGCCGATGATGTAATAAAGGCTTTTATGCATTGTGAACAAAACAACAACATAAGAGCCATTATTTTAACAGGTGAAGGCAGAGCATTTTGTGCAGGTCAAGATTTGGAAGAAGCTACGGGTGATAACGCACCGAGTATTGACAAAATCATAGCCCATACATATAACCCCATTTTAAAAGCTATAAGAACCATTGAAAAACCAGTTATTTGTGCTGTTAATGGAGTAGCCGCTGGAGCTGGAGCTAATCTCGCTATTGCTTGTGATATCACAATAGCAAATGAATCATCAAAATTTATTCAATCATTTACAACAATAGGCTTGATTCCTGATAGTGGTGGCACTTTTTTTCTCCCAAGATTAATTGGCCATCAAAAAGCATCAATGCTAATGTTTTCTGGTGATAAAATTTCCGCAAAAGAAGCTGAAGATATGGGTTTAATTTATAAATCTGTTTCTGATAATGAGCTTCAAATCGTAGCTAGTGAAATAGCAAAAAAACTAGCTAAAAGGCCTACCAAAAGTATTGGCTTAACTAAAAAACTATTAAACAGTTCTTTTTCGAATAATTTAAATTCTCAGCTTGAAATGGAGAAAGATTATCAGGCAATTTCTGCTCAGACTAATGACCACATTGAAGGAATTAAAGCTTTTTTTGAAAAAAGAAAACCAAACTATAAAGGCAATTAATTATTTTGACAATCGCTCGTTATATAAAAGATACCCAAAATTTAACATAAAACTCCAGGGAGATTCTCTTGATTTAATATAGTTTGTAGTTGCTGATACAGGGCCAATAGGAGTTTCGAAAACAAAAGTAGCTGTAGTAATAAAATTTCTATTTTTAAAAGGCTTAGTTATGTCATAATAAGGTAAATTATAGCTACTTGAATTAATTTTCGTGTAATGCTGGAGCACATATCCTTCAAGTCTCAAACTAATGTTTTCTTTAAATTGAAAAATATTTTTTATCCCAACAGATGACATATCGTGTCCATTATGAGCAGGAAGATACAATGCTCTGGTTTCAAGAATTGGTTGAAAAGAAGGGGCTGAAATAATTGTTGCCGTATAATTATCTAGAAAACCAGATACCCACATCCATTGAAATTCTGCATGTAAACCCAAAGTGTAATTCTTAAATAATTTCAAATACTTTTCAAATTTACTGTGTAACATATACCATTGATGATATTGATTTTCAGTTTCAGTAGTTAAAGGTGATGTGCTACCAGGAATTGTGTTTTCATATAAATTAGCATGTTTTGCTTTTAGAATAAAATACATTCCTTCATCAGCAAATTGTTTTTTATTTAAAGAGCTCTCTTCGTAGTAAATAGAACTAACGTTCATAAACAATTGAGTAGCATCGGCAGTATCGGAAGGTGAGAAATTCTCTGTTTGATAATATTGCATATCATAATTTCCAATTTTATGCTTAACACCAAATTTTCCTCTGTTAAAAACAGGGAATTCTAATAATACACCACCGAAATTTTCATACTCAACAATGAATGAAGGCCTGACATCTTCAAAAAAAGTTGAAAAGCTCCTGAAATAGTCCCATCTATTAAGAACTCCAAATAATTTCATTCTAAACCGAATGGGCAAATAGGTATCTGCTTCAATTGCTCCGTAAAGAGAACCATAAAATTTTCCAAAATAAGAATTTGCTTCTAATCCTAAAGCAACCTCCCCTAACCTTAAATATTTTAAACTAATAAAGCCCGTATTAATTGGCTTTGAAGAAAAAACACCACCAAACTGCGCTGAAAATGGTTTTTGTGGATTAATTCTTAAAGACATGTTGTAATTACCAGAAATTGTGTCCTTATTGAGTAAAGGGTATAAAAATGATACACGCTCATCTTCCATCAATCTGAAATACCTAAACTTTAATTTTTCCAAATTAATTTGTTCTCCTTTTTTCAAAATAGCTTTTCTTGCAAAAAGTTCCTTTTTTCCATTTAATCCCTTAATTTCTACTTTTTGAATAATTACATCATCTAAATCTTTTTTAAAATGAGCTCTTTTTATTTCTAACTCATTTTTTTGAACTCTTCTTTTAATCAGATTAGAAATTGAATCCATTAATAATTGTGTAGCCTCATAACCCTTTTGAATGGCCATTTCAGAATTGGCAAAATCAAACAAGCCAATTTGAAACTGAGGTGTTATGATAATACCGTTATCGCATGGAATTGACAAATCATCTCTATTTATAACCATTGCCTTAATCTGACTTATTACATCATCTTGATCTGGCACTTGAATAGTATCTGAAAAATTAACACCTATAATCACATCTGGCATGAATTCACTGTACATGACCTCTGATGGAAAATTATTGTACAAACCTCCATCAAACATTAATTTTCCATCTACAAAAATTGGCTTTAGATACCCTGGATATGTTACAGAAGCTCTTACAGCTTGACTCAAATGTCCACTTTTAAATACATGATCCTTTTTGAGAACAATATCCGATGCTACGCACCTAAAAGGAACAAATAAGTTGTCGAAATTATAATTGATTTTTGATGAAATTGCTGAGTAGTTTTCGAAAAAACTAAAATCTAGCATTGAAGAGTTAGTGAAGTTTGTGGGCAAACTTTTATTGAGGTCAAATTCTTTAGAAAAATGCAATTGAATCCAAGATGAATTTTC
>JAQWSL010000008.1 GCA_029243225.1 Flavobacteriales bacterium | reverse complement strand
CTACACTTTCGGCTTCGGACATTCCAAATTTAGTTCTGTCAAATTCTATTTCACCTTCAAATATGTAAATGTCATTTCCATCTGTATTTTTTGAAGTTCCTAAGTAATTAAATGGGAGTGTAAGTTTACTGTCATTTCCTAAAAGTGATAGCTTTCCTTGAGCTAAAAAGCAAGAATCAGTTTGAATTATATCAGCAGCTTTAAAAGCTATTAATGGGAACTTTTCTGTATTGAAAAAGTCTTCATTTAGTAAATGTTCATCCCTCATTTCATTGTCTGTGAAAATAGAATTAGCATTTATAGAAACATAAATTGATAGGGATTTATCTTTAGGTGAGCTGTTGAGATTGATGTCAAATGATTTGAAACGACCTTTTGTTTCTGATAATCCTTCAATTTCGAAGTTGATTTCAGAACTGGTGATGTCTATTCCTTTTTCAGAATAAAAAATACCATCTAATTCAAATAAGTTATTATTTGATTCTTCAATTGTGGTTTTATATAATTTACTTTCAGCAGAACCCCAAATATTTTCTTGAACCCAGCTGCAACTTGGAAAAAGTAAAACTGTTGAAAGAATGACTATGTAATATTTCATTAATTTTTTTTCTTAAAATTAGTAATTATTTACTCTTAGTTTCAGGGCTACCATCAATATCTTTTTCTTCTCCAAACCATATTGTTGAATACCCACCATAAATGCCCACTCCAATTGCATTCCATTTAGAGTTTTTCCAAATGGATTTATTTAAAATAACATTGTTATGGTGCTTACTATTTTGCCATCCTTTAAGTGATGTTGCTGCAGTAGCAACGTATTCACCCTCACCACCATGAGCACATTCATATCCAGTTCCTTTATATGTGGTAAGCTCTGTTGGTTTATCCCACATACATGGATATGTTTTAGATTGACTGTCTTTGTATTTACATGTGCTCCAACCGTGAGTCAGGTTTTTTAAGTTTAGCTCTAAATCTTTTGAGTGAACCTTTGCAACATGACTTAATGCTTTTGATAGCGGAATTGCAGGGAGTTTGTTTTTTTTTCTGTAACTGTTTATTTGGGTATAAAGCTTGTGTTCTTCAATAGTAATGGTAGTTTTTTTAGGATTATAGACTTCAATTTTATATTGAGAAATCCCATTCAAATTAAACCAAGCCACAATTATTAAGCTAATAAAAACTGATTTCATATGTTATGATTAATGATATAAAGTTAACTTATTTCTTACATTTTTTTTGTTGTAAACTAACTTTCTTTGTATAAGATTTTCTATTGTACTTGCTATTACTTTTTTTGTGTTGAGCGTACATTGTCTTGGCACTCTTCTTGTTTTTATTATCACTGCAACTAGCTTTTGATGATTTACATCCGTTAGTAATTAATAAACAAATTATAAAAGTTATCGTGTGAACTAAATGAACTACTTTTTTCATGATTTTGTTGAATTGGTTAAGTAGTTTTTTCACATAGGTTATACTGTTTAATATTTATAATGCAACCAATTCAAAAAAGGTACAGTTTATAATTCTATAATTTGGAAAGCCCTAGCAATGTTGAATCCTTTTGAAAGAACAAATTTACTCTCATTACTAGATGAGTCTAATAGAGGATTAGAATGATTCATGTGAATGAAGTGAATTTTTTGCTTTTCTAGAAGAGAGAATTCTTTGAATAAATCCATAGTTTCAATAACAAATGGATGAGGTATTTCTGAAATGTGTCTATTGTTTATTTCGTTTTTGTCGTAAAATGTAGCATCGATAAATGCAATGTCTACGTTTTTAATTTCATCAATTATACTTTTATTCCATTTACTCCATTTATCTATATCTGGAATAAATAAAACTGTTTTTGATGGTCCTGTAATTTTATATCCAACTGTTTCTGAAAATTCATCTCTGTGAGGAACAAGAAAGGGTGTGATTGAAATGTTTGTTGAAAGTGTAGAATTTTGTAGGTGGTCAATGTTATTAAGCTTAATGTTCTTTAAATTAACAAGCTGGCTCCAGGGACCATTTTGAATTAAGAAACCTTTCATTCTGGTCATAGCAAAAACAGGAATATTTGAGGCGTTTAGAGATTCTTTCCCTAAATACATTAACCCTGCATAATGTCCGATATGTGCATGAGTTAGGAATATGCCATTAGGGTTTTCGTTGTATTTACAGTAATCACTTAGTATTTTGGCTTGTCTTGGGTAATCTGGTGATGCTTCAATTATCCATGATTTCTTTTCTATGGGGTCTATTAACCCTAAAGAAGTTACCATTCTGTTTTTGTCTGGATTTGTAAACAGATCTTTACAGCATTTTTTTTTACATCCAATATGTGGAGATCCACCGTCTTGAACATTTCCAAGTACAATTATTGAAGGCTTAGAAGTGAACGCTATTTTATTTGTATGATTTTCAATAGAATCACAACCAATAAATACGAAACATAATATGAATAGTTTATTAATATTCATACCATAATTAGTTGTTGTTTATTGTCCAGATACTGTCTTGATAAACATACTCATTAACAGAAAGATTATGTTCTTTAAATAATTTTCTAGAGTCATCAATAAATGTTTTCATTTTTGAATAATCTTCTGTTTTGTTAAAAAAGGTTGAATCATTTTCAAATTTTGAACAAGGAAGCACATGATAATCTATTTTACCACCAATAACTTTTTTATATACCCAAGTAAGAAAATAGCCACATTCTTTAATCGAAACATTCTCATTATTTTTTTCTAGAGTTATTTTCACCATGCAACCTCCATCTTTTCTTCTGTCTCTTTGATTTGAAACATAGTTTCCTAGAGAATAAACAATAAATGATTCGTTTATTTTGTCTTGAGATTCTTGCTTTGGAACGTAAATCATTTTCTGTAGAACATGGGGGTGAGAGCCAATTACAATGTCTACTTTTTTAGAAAATAAAAAACGTGCTGTATTTAATTGAAAATTGTCGGGTTGTTCTTTGTATTCTTTGCCCCAATGAGTAAAAACAATTAGTTTATCAATATCTGTTTTTTGTGCTTCTAAAATGTCTTTTGCTATTAATGCTGTGTCAATTAAATTTACATAAGTAGGGTTGGGGAAGGGTAGGCCGTTTGTACCGTAGGTATAATTTAGAATCCCAACTTTAATGTTGTTTTTAGTTAGAATTAGTAGGTTTAGACTGTCTCTGTCTTTACTGTTTTTAAATGTTCCTGTATGCAATAAGCTAAGTTTTTCAACAACATCAATCGATCTCTTGATGCCATCTCCTCCACGATCACATGAATGATTGTTGGCCATTACAAAAGCATCTATTCCATTGTTTTTGCAAGCTAAGGCAAGGGCATCTGGAGAACTAAATTGAGGATATCCTTGATAGGGTTTTCCTGCCAGAGTAACTTCAAGATTTGCAATAGTGAAATCTGCATCTGAAACCTCTTCTTTAATGTGCTTAAACATGTCCTTATAAGAATATGTTTTTGAAGAATCATCAAAAGCGGCTTTTATCTGAGGGCCATGCCCCATAATATCCCCAATAAACAGAAGTGATAATTGGTCATTTTTAGGTTCTTGAATGTAGTTGTTAAACCAAGTAAAGATGAACGCAATGCCAATGTAAAATGAAGTCATCTTTAAAAATAATAGTTTTATTTATAACTGCGTTAGGTATCTTCTTTTGTTTTTTTAAATCCGTGAATAAATTGATTTAAAAATGATTTAGGGAAGCTTTCTAAATTAGTAAACCCCAGTTCATTATCTCTTCCTGTTGATGGAATGTAATTCGTTTTAAAAATATAATCCCATAAGCTTAATGAGATGCCGAAATTCACCCCCTTGTTGAATTTTTCGGGTAATTTTTTTGTATGATGCCAGATGTGCATTTTAGGGTTGTTGAATATGTATTTTAATGGTCCATAGCTTAATTGGATATTTGCATGATTTAAATGTCCAATTGCAATGGAAATATAATAGACAATGAATGCTTGATCAGGACTAAAATTCCCTATTAACATCATTGAAATATATTTCATAGGAGTGTAAAATACGTTTTCCATCCAATGATATCTAAAGTGTGCAGCAAATCCCATTTCTTCTACAGAATGATGCACTTTATGAAATTCCCATAAGAATGAGAAATAGTGAAGTATTCTATGTGTGATGTATTGTATAAAATCTAGAATAACAAAAAATATAATAAGTTGTAAAATTGGGTTTAAAGTTGAAGTGTCAAAAAGAATTAAGTGTTCTTTGCCTCCAATTAGCTGGTTAAAAGTTTTTTCAGCCAACACTGAAAATCCATAGAATACAATTATTTTAAAAAGATAAAAGTTGAAGAATAAATAAAACAAATCTAAAAAGAAGTCTTTTCTTAAAATCGATTGTTTTCTTCTCCAGGGAAATAATATTTCTAATCCCCATATAAAAAGCGATAGTAAAATGAGCCACCAAAAATAATTTATGTACCAAGGATCTACATTAAATGTTACTTCATTGATGAAGTAATTGAAAAGGTTTAAAGTTTCCAACGAAAAAACTTTCCACGCTTTAATAAATATGTTTGTAACTGATGAAGAAAGTATCATTTATTTTTGATTTTACTCATTGCATTCTCTGCAATTGCAGTAATGGATAATGAAGGGTTTACTCCTGGATTTGCAGATATCATTGAGCCGTCAATAATTAGTAAGTTTTTGTAGCCAAAAACTAAGTTGTTTTTATCTATAACACCTTCGTTTACGTCTTTACCCATAACGGCACCCCCTAATATGTGTGCTGTTGATGGTATCCCCGCAAGAGGCTCAAGCGCAAAAACTGATGCGTTGCCATTAATTATTTTAGCATATTTTTTTGCTAACTCTTCAGCTCTAGGTATAAATGTTCTAGGTTTTTTTCCTTCGCTCAATCTGGAAGAGAATACACCTATTTTATTTTTTTTAAAAGTTAATTTACTGTCTAGGGTTTGCATAAATAATAATGTGGCAGTGCTTTTTGCCCAATCTTTAACAAAGTACATTTTAAAAAAGCTTAACGGTCTTTTAAGGAAACTTATTACCATTTTGAAAATATTTACAAAAGGGATTTTTCCAGATACGTAGGGGAGGTGTGTGGTTTTCCAAAATCCGGAACCACTTGAGTACCTGCATATTTCAAGGTGGCTATCTTCATCTGTGTGGAGAATTGAACCAATTGCAACTCCTTTAGATAAATTTTTTGTTCCATCTAAGTTGGTTACGCTTATTAAGCTTTCATTATTAGTTCGTATATCTTCTCCAAGTTGATTAGAAATTAGTGGGAGAGATTGTTTTTTTAGTTTAAGTAAAAGTTTTATTGTTCCCATTACACCACCTGAAAAAATCACCCCTTTTGTTTTGAAATAAACTTTTTTCTTTAAAATGCTTGTGCTTTTTTTTGCGCTAACAATGTATCCATCTTTGTTTTTGTTTTCAATAACATTAAAAACTTCATGTTCAGCAAGTATTTCTGCCCCTAAGTTTTGAGCCAAATAAAGATAATTTTTATCTAAAGTGTTTTTTGAATTGTGTCTACATCCAGTCATGCATCCACCACAAAAATGACAGCCAACTCTTTCAGGTCCTTTTCCTTTAAAATAAGGGTCAGCAGCTTTGACTTTGGGCTCACCAAAATAAACGGCTACGTTAGGGGTGTCAAACTCATGCTCTCTGTCAATTTCTTTGGCAAGCGTTTTTAATGCTTTATCTCCGTCAAAAAGTAATGGATTTTTAGTCGCTCCAAGCATTTCTAATGCAGTTCTGTAGTGCGGTTTAAGTTCTGTTTCCCAATCTGCTAAATTGTTCCAGGAGCCGGAATTAAAGAATGTTTTCTTTGGTATAGGTAAGGTGTTTGCGTAAACAAGTGAACCGCCACCAACGCCAACACCAGAAATTATACTAATGTGTCTAAAAAAAGACATTTTCATAATTCCGTGCCATCTTAATTTTGGTGCCCATAACCATTTTTTTAAATTCCAATTTGATTTAGGGAAATCTTTAGCTTGATACCATTTACCTTTTTCAATTACCAATACATTATAACCCTTTTGAGAAAGTCTTAGTGCACTTACAGATCCACCAAAGCCACTACCAATAATTATGTAATCGTATTCTTTCAAACTTTATTACAAACTTATGTAATTATGTTTTAAAACATGTTAATGTTCAACAGTACAGTACTATTGCTTTAAGCTGTTAGACCTGCTTTATACGTTTCTAAAGCACGTTTTCTTGCAAATGTGTGATCAACAATGGGTTTTGGATAGTTAAAAGAGTTTAATTCAGGAATCCATCTGTTTATATAGGTTAATTTACTATCAAATTTTTTTGTTTGTTCATAAGGGTTGAAGATTCTGAAATATGGTGCTGCGTCACAACCTGTTCCTGCGCACCATTGCCAATTCCCATTGTTTGAGGCTAGCTCATAGTCGAGAAGTTTGGTAGCGAAATAAGCTTCTCCCCATCTCCAATCGATAAGTAAGTGTTTGCATAAAAAGCTTGCAGTAATCATTCTTACTCTATTGTGCATGAATCCTGTTTTGTTAAGCTCTCTCATTCCTGCATCAACGATAGGAAATCCAGTTTTTCCTAAAGACCATTTTTTGAATTCATTTTCGTTATTTCTCCATTGAATAGTGTCGTATTTTTTTCTGAAATTTTGAGTAATTACATGAGGGAAGTGGTGAATTATTTGCATAAAAAACTCTCTCCAGATTAGCTCACTTAAATACACCTCTGATAGTGTTTCAACTTGTTTTACAATTTCTCTAATACTTACTGTCCCAAATCTAAGGTGAGGACCAATTTTACTTGTTTTGTCTAGTGATGGAAAATTCCGAGTTTCTTCATATTTGGAGACAAAACTTAATTTAAACGAAGGAACATTTATTGTTGATTTTATAAAGCCTAAATCAAATAATGAGGGAAAATCAAAATTTGATTTGTGAAAATTGTTTGTAATTAATGACTTTGTTTGAATTATTAAAGTCTTTCGTTTTTCAATCCATTTTCTTTTAAAAGGGGTGAAAACTATGTATGGAGAGCCGTCATCCTTTACAATTTCATTTTTTTCAAAAATCACATGGTCTTTAAAGTCTATGGCAGTAACATTTTTTTGCCTAAAAAAAGGCAGTAAAATTTTTTCCCTTTTAAAAGCGTATGGTTCATAATCTCTATTGTAAAAAACTTTTTTAACGTTAAACTTGATTAATATTTCAGACCAAATTTTAATTGGTTCCCCTTTAAAGATTTTAAGGCTAGAATTGAATTCTTTAAGTTGGTTATTGATTTTAGCTAGTTCATTGTGAATAAATGAAATTCTTGAGTCGTTTTTATCTAATTCATTAATGATGTTCGTGTCAAAAATAAATATGGGCAAAACAGGAAAATCAGAATTTAACGCTTCATTAAGTGCGGTATTGTCATGTAGTCTTAAATCTCTTCTAAACCAAAATACATTTACGTTATACATTATTAAATTTTCAAGGTTGAAAGACCACCATCGATGTGAAAAATTTGACCTGTAATGTTTTTAGCATTATCGCTAATGAGAAAATTAACCATAGATGAAACATCCTCTACAGAATTAATTTTTTTAGAGGGATGTCTGTTGTTGGATCTTTCAATAGCATCTTCATTTCTTAGAATTGACGCTGCAAGAGTCGTGTTGGTTAATGTTGGAGCAATACAATTCACTCTTATTTTAGGTGCAAATTCAGCTGCTAAAGAACGGGTAAGTGCTTCAATTGCTCCTTTTGCAGATGAAATTGATGCGTGAAAAGGCATGCCTTGGGAAACAGCAACTGTGCTAAACAAGACAATAGAAGAGTTGTCCTGTTTTTTCATACTTCTAAAGAAATGTTTTATGGTCTTTACTGCACCTAAAAAATTAATTTGGTAATCATTAACAAAATCTGATTCTTTTAATGATCCAAAGGGCTTTAAATTAATAGTTCCTGGACAATAAATTAGACTTGATACATTTTCTATTTCTGGTAGGTTGTCATTATTGATGTCAAAAGAAAAATGTTGATGTCTAGCATGATTTGTTTTGGGTTCTGTTCTGCTAAAGTTCACACAATCTTGATCTACTAAGGAGTTAATAACTGCGGCACCAATTCCTTTGCTTCCCCCTATTATAACAGTCCTACTCATTTATTTAAATTAAAAAGTTCGTTAAGTTTAGTTTGGCGATAATTGAATATTTTTTTTAATTGAGGTTTAACAACAATTGGAAAAGAAAGTTGCCCTAAAATTCCAAAAGGAATTTTAAATGATATTTTATCTACCATTAAAGTTTTCCCATTTTCTTCGATAAAATGATGTTCGTGGTGCCACATTGAATAGGGCCCAAAACGTTGTTCATCCACAAAATAATTAGGCGCTTTTACATGTGTAATTTCTGTTACCCAATTAGTCTTAATTCCTAGAATGGGTTTGACTATGTATGAAATAATTTGACCCGCATGCATCGATTTAGATAACTCAGAAGTTGTTGAAAAACCCATGGCAGAAGGTGTTATTTTTGAAAGGTTAGATGGGTTTGAGAAATAGTTCCAAGCATCATTAATAGGAATATTAATGGTGCTAGTAGCTTTTAAAGTGTAAATACCTGAATGTTTTGAAAAATTAATCATTTAATAATAGTTTATTTAAGAGAATAGTTTAAAAATTCATTTTTGATTTCATTGTCATTAAATTTCCCAGAATAGTAAGAAGTTGTAGTAGAAGACGAATTGTCTTTAATTCCTCTTGATGAAACACATAAATGTTTAGCCTCAATAATAACTGCTACATCTTGCGTGTTGAGAATTGTTTTTAATTCATTGGCTATTTGGTTTGTTAATCGCTCTTGTACTTGAGGTCTTCTTGAAAAATATTCAACAATTCTGTTTATTTTTGATAGACCAATTACTTTTCCGTTTGAAAAATAAGCTACATGTGCTTTACCTATAATTGGAACAAAATGGTGTTCACAGTTTGAATAAAACGTAATGTCCTTTTCAACTAACATTGAATTGTAATTATATTTATTTTCAAATAAAGAAATTGACGGTTTATTTTTAGGATTTAAACCAGAGAAAATTTCTTCTACGTACATTTTGGCTACTCTAGAGGGAGTTCCACTCAAAGAATCATCGTTTAAATCCAATCCAAGTGTTTCCATTATTTGTTTAAAATGGAATTCTATTATATTTTTTTTTGTTAAATCACTCTTATCAAATGCATTTGCTCTTATAGGTGTGTCATAAGATGTTGAAATGTGTTCATCTCCAATTAAATCAGAGTTTATTTTGAATTCAGAATTTTTAGGCTGGATATTCAACAATATTTCTTTGGGTTTCATATAGTCTAATTTTTAATTTTAGGTTGGAATTAAGTTTTTCATTAATTCTGTTATAAATAATTATTGCGATATTTTCAGCAGTTGGATTAAGGTTTTTAAATTCGGAAATATCTAAATTTAAATTTTTGTGATCCATGTAGTTAAGAACTTCTGACTTTATAATGTCAGAAAGAACTTTCATATCAATAAGGTATCCTGTTTCTGGGTTAATCATTCCAGTAACCATAACATCTAAATCGTAATTGTGTCCATGGAAGTTTGGGTTGTTGCATTTGCCGAAAATTTCAGAGTTTTTGCTGTCACTCCAATTTTTGTTGTGCAATCTGTGAGCAGCATTGAAATGCTCTTTTCTTATCACAGTTATTTCGTTCATAAATTACTTTTGTTTAATTTATTTTCAGTAAAGTTAAACAAAATTTGTTTAACTTTCAAATTAAATTGTTAGACAATGTTTTTTGTGTTCTTTTGATTATAGTTCAAGTAAGTTAATAATTTTGTCTTTACATGAGTTTTGATATTTTTTTTCTCTTAGAACTTTTGGCTGTGATTTCTGGAGTCGCAAGTGTCTGGCTTGCTAAAAAGGAAAACGTTCTTTTATATCCTGTAGGTATCTTAAGTGTCGTGATTTGGATTTTCCTTTGCTTTAATAGCGATTTGTATGGTCAGTCATTAGTTAATTTTTTCTTTTTCTTAATGAATATTTTCGGTTGGTATAATTGGTTGAGAAAGACAGGTGATAATTCAAATATGATTAATATTAAATCAAATTCTTTAAAAGAAAATGTGCTTTCAGTAGTTGCTATTTTTATTTTGTCACCAATTCTTTATTTCTGTCTTGAACCTTTTCAAGACCCTAATACAAATTTGCTTTTCGTTTATTTAGAAATGATTATTACTGCTATAAATTTTGTTGCTATGTGGCTTATTGCTTGGAAAAGAATAGAAAATTGGATGTTATGGATCGTTGCTGATATTTTGTGTATTCCATTATTCATTTATAATGAATATTTTTTGAGCGTTATTCAGTTTATATTTTTTATAGTTATTGCATTTATGGGTCATTATCAATGGAAAAAACAGCTTTTAAAAAACACATGAAAATAGTTATTACAGGTCCTGAATCTTCTGGTAAATCAACACTATTTAAATCACTAGAAAATCACTACAAAATAAAAGGTGTTAGGGAGTTTTCTAGAGATTTTCTTAGTTCTAAAAAAGGACAATATAAATATGCTGATCTTTTAACTATTGCAAAAGGTCAGCTTAATAGTGAGCTGGAATTAATAAATAGTACTGATTTTTTATTGTGCGATACAGATTTGTTAACGATTAAAATATGGAGCTATTATAAATTTAATTCTTGTGACCCTGAAATAATCAACCTTTTGAATTCTAATCCAGCAGATCTTTATGTTTTAATGTCTCCTGATATTCCTTGGGAATCAGATCCTTTAAGAGAGAATCCTGCTGATAGAAATGAACTGCTTGCAATTTATGAGCATGAATTAACAGATTTGGGTGTTCCATATTTTTTAATTTCTGGATCTGCTGATATTAGATTAAACAAAACAATAAAATTAATTGACAATCATCTTTAGTATGTTGATTTCACTAGATTTGTATCGGTAACTCAAGGGGGTGCCTTATTGGCTGAGAACATACCCATGTTCTAAATTTAGTTTAGAACGAGACCTGAACCAGATAATGCTGGCGTAGGAACTTTATAGTAAAATAAACACGTGTTTATATTACCCCCTTACAGACACATAATAACATTTTGTATTATGAAAAATATAGTTTGCTTTCTGTTTGTCTTATCGTTGCTTTCTCAATCATTTTCTCAAGATCATGTTGACTCTTTAAAAATTTATAAGCTTGATGAGTTCGTTTTAAAAGCCATTCGGGTTTCAGATAATAGTCCTGTTGCTCATGAAGACTTTTTAAAAGAAGATTTAGAGAAAATTAATCATGGTGTTGATCTTCCTATTTTATTAGATCAAGCAACATCTATCGTAACCACATCTGATGCTGGAGCTGGTGTAGGTTATACAGGAATTAGAGTCAGGGGTTCTGATGCTACTAGAGTTAATGTAACTATAAATGGTATTCCTCTAAATGACTCAGAATCTCAGGGAACATTTTGGGTAGATCTTCCAGATTTATCTTCTTCTACAAATAACATTCAAATTCAAAGAGGTGTTGGGACTTCCACAAATGGCGCAGGTGCTTTTGGAGCAAGTATTAACTTAAGTACTTTTAACACTGAAAATTCTAGTTCTCCTTATGGTGAGATCTCAAATAGTTTTGGTTCTTTTAATACCCAAAAAAACACCATTAAATTAGGTACCGGGTTAATTGATGGTAAATGGAATTTTGAAGGCAGGTTGTCTAGAGTGGTTTCAGATGGCTTTGTTGATAGAGCTTCTGCGGATTTAAGTTCTTATTATCTCTCCGGAAGTTTTTTTGGAAGCAAAACCACCCTTAGAGCTATTGCTTTTTCAGGTCATGAAACTACTTATCAAGCTTGGCATGGTGCTCCTTTGAGATTGTTAGATGCTGGAGTGGATAGTAACCAATCATACAATCCATATGAGTATGATAATGAGGTAGATGATTATACACAATCCCATTATCAGCTCCACATGTCTCATAAATTAAATAACAACATTAAGCTCAATGCTGCATTGCATTATACAAGAGGTGTGGGTTATTATGAGCAATATAAAGGGATTGGCCAAAATGCATTGATAAATTCTTATTCTCAAGAAAGTTTTAGTGATTATGGTTTAGATAATGTTATTTCGGCAAATGGTGACACCATAACTCAAACCGATTTGATAAGAAGAAGGTGGTTAGATAATCATTTCTATGGACTAGTATATTCTGCAGAATATTCTACTAAGAAATTACAGCTAGCCATAGGCGGTGGAGCAAACAGTTATTTAGGAAGGCATTTTGGAGAAGTGATCTGGGCCCAATATGCAAGTAATGGAGCTATAAGACATCCATATTACGATAACGATGGCAATAAGAATGACGTTAATGTTTATGCTAAAATCAATTATGAACTTAAAACAGGATTTGATTTATATGTTGATCTGCAAGAGCGATTAATTAGTTATGATTTTTTAGGATATGATAATAACCTAAATAACGTTGAGCAAACGGCATCTTTAGCATTTTTTAATCCTAAAGCGGGGTTTAATTATAAACTAAATGAAACAAGTAAAGTTTATGCTTTTGCAGGAATAGGTAATAAAGAACCCAACAGGGATGATTTTACCAATTCAACTCCAAACAGTAGGCCTGAACATGAAAGTATGTTAGATATTGAGCTAGGGTATGGGCTGGCAACAAATAAATTAGCATTTAATGTTAATTTGTATAATATGGCTTATAAGAACCAGCTTATAGTTACAGGGCAATTAAATGATGTTGGTGCTGCTGTAAGGGTTAATGTGGCAGATAGTTATAGAAGGGGAGTAGAATTTTCTGGAAATGTGGAGCTGTTGGAAAAATTAAGCTGGAAATTTAATGCTACTCTGAGCGATAATAAGATTGCTTCTTTTCATGAATATGTTGATGATTGGGATACTGGAGATAAAGTTGACTCTGTTTATTCCAATACTAATATTGCTTTTTCACCTTCTATAATAGCAAGTAGTCAGTTGGTTTATCAACTATTTAGTTCTGCCAAAAAAGGTACTTTAGAGATGGCTTTTATTACTAAATATGTTGGGAAGCAATTTATTAACAATACTTCTAGTCAGTACAGTGTTTTGGATGCTTATTTAGTGAATGATTTAAGAATGAGTTATTCAATAAAAAATAAGCTTTTTAAAGAGATAGTTCTTAGTACTTGGGTAAGAAATTTATTTAACCAGAATTATATTTCTAATGCTTGGATATATCGATTTAAATCCGATGGTTATAATCCTGTTCCGGATGACATTTATGCCAATGCTGAGGGAGAAGGTACTGGGAACTACAATCAGATTGGTGCTTTTAATCAAGCAGGAATCAACTTTTTTGTTGGATTAACCCTTAAATTCTAATTAAAAAAGTTTTATATAGATAAGTTTTCGTGACTAATCTCTTTAATATTTTTTACAGTTTCAAAGGCTTGTTGAATGTCTTTAATGATGTCTTCATGATTTTCCACACCAATTGATAAGCGTATCATTTTATCAGTTATATTAAGCTTCTGTCTATGCTCAGGATCAACTCCTGCATGTGTCATAGTTATTGGGTGCTGAACTAAGCTTTCTGTACTGCCTAAGCTTACTGCAAGCTTAATTAGTTTTAGTGCATTTAGAAATTGAAAAGCTTCTTTTTCTCCTCCCTTAATATCAAAAGAAACCATTGCCCCAGATCCAGTACATTGTTTGTTGAAAATCTTTTGTTGTTCATCGTCATCTTCTAATAAGCCGAGGTAGTAAACCTTTTCAATTTTTTGGTGCTTGGATAAGTATTGGGCTACTTTGTTTGCGTTTTCAGCTTGTTTGTCCATTCTTATTTTAAGAGTTTCTAAGCTTCTAAGCAGCAACCAAGCAGTGTAAGGGCTAATCATGTTTCCTAAGAAGGTTCTTAGAGTTTTTACCCTGTTCATTATTTCTTGATTTCCTAAAACTGCACCTGCGATTACATCACTGTGTCCACCAATGTATTTTGTTGCTGAGTAAATAATTATGTCAGCTCCTAAAGCTAAAGGGTGTTGCCATATTGGCCCCATGTAAGTGTTATCTACAGTAAGAAGAACTTCTTTGTTGTTGATTTTTGAGTAATAATCAACCACATTAACTTTTAGTGCATTAATGTCAACCAAATGATTGGTAGGGTTAGCAGGAGTTTCTAAGTAAATCATAGCGAGGTTTTTCGCATATCCTGTTGCATCAATAGCATCTATAATGGATTCTTCAGATTGTCCTGGAAGAATTCCTAGTGTGTGAACACCAATTTTGTCTAAAAAATGATTAATGAAATGATCAGTTCCTCCATATGTTGGATTGCTGTATACTAATAAATCTCCTGGTTTTAAAAACTCTAATAGGACTGTGCTTATAGCTGACATCCCACTTTCAAATACAGCACAATCATCAGCTTTATCCCATAAGCAGAGTCTGTTTTCTAAAATCTCCAAATTGGGATTATTTATTCTGCTGTAAATTAAACCCAGTTCTTCTTTTGGTTCTTTATCTCTTAACCCGTAAGCAATTTCAAAAAACGCTTTTCCTTCTTCTGCTGTTTTGAAAACAAATGTTGAGGTTTGAAAAACAGGACATTTAACAGCTCCTTCTGAAAGCTCAGGCTTGTAGCCATGAGTCATCATGAGACTTTCTGGATTCATTTCATTTTTATTCATATAGCAAATGTATTGCTTATGGATTTAAATTCTTTAATAATTAATTTTTTTAGATTATAATACTTTTTATTATTTTTTTTTAGAATTTATTTCTTTATTTTGCACTTTAATCTAGAATTTTAGAAAAATAATCTTGTTATGTTAGATGAAATTGATTATTCCATACTTAATTTACTTCAAAATGATGCTAAGATGACCTTTAAAGAGGTTGCTGGTGAGTTAAATTTAACAACAACGCCTATTTATGAAAGAATTAAGAAGTTAGAAAAAAATGGAGTAATTCAATCCTACAAAGCAATTATAGACAGGAAAAAAATAGGTCTACAGTTGCTTGTTTTTTGTAACGTATCTCTAAAAGAGCATCAAGCAGAATATTTAGAGAATTTTGAAAATGACATAGTCAATTTTCCAGAAGTAATTTCTTGTTATCACATTGCTGGAATGTATGATTACCTTATTCAATTAACAGTAAAAGACATGGATGAGTACCAAGTTTTTATTGCAAAAAAAATAGCTAATATTAAGAATATAGCAAAGGTTCAAAGCTCTTTTGTTATGACTGAAGTCAAAAGTGGAGGATTGGGACTTTCTAATTTTTAGTCTTTAGTTTTAATTCACCATTAATTTTAAGTCCCTTTTTTAGCTGCTCATGCGTAAAATGTTTTGAGGAAGTTGAAATTTCAGCTGAGTGAATGTATCCTGATTTTGGAAGAGGTTTTAGAATTATTACATCTTTATCTAATTCATTTTTTATTTGCAATAATCTTTGGTCAAAAGCTTTTGAGTATTCAGAACTCAATTTTTGTTGATTAATTAACTGGAATGTATTTAAAGCTATTACAGTAAATACCGCAAAATGTGAGATTACATTTTTAATTTTTTTATTGTGCTTTAGAATTAATCCAATTTGATAAAAGTTGTAGCAACAAAATATAAATGTTAGAATAGCTAATGGATATAATGTTCTTTCGGCTCCAATATCTTGTGTTTTATAAGTGATTGGGAGTTGAAATATGTAAATAGAAGTGAAAAGTATTATTATAGAAAAAGATAATTTTAAAAAGAAAATTTTTAAAGAAAGTGATTGTCTATTGTTCTTTAATGTAATTATCAAAGGAATTGAAAATAGAATGCAATAAGGTAAAATTTTAGAAATTAATTTAATTATTATTATCGCACAAAATTTAAAATTAATTAAAGCAGTATCTAACAAACTAATGGTCTTAAAATAGCTTGACCTTATTTCATTTCCGTTTCCTACATACATTAATATAAAAGCTAAATGAAGAATTAAATAGAATACTATAGTTGAATAAAGATAAGTTTGAGGAATTTCAAAGCGTTTTATTTTTAAAAATGAAATTATCAAACCAATTGAAATAAGAATGAGTAAGAATAAGCTTAATGTCCCGTTTGATCCTCCAATTAGAAATGCACATAATGTTAAAATGATAAGTGTTAAAGGTTTTTTTAATTGTTTCATATAAAACCCTAAAGCTCCAATTGTAACAATTGTGCTAAGCAAATAAGTGCAGTTTGAAGAAAGCCAGAACCATGTGTCTCCAATGTTAAAAGAGCAATAAAAAATAGCAGCACTTAAAAAAACACTATAATTAAGAAGTTGAAAATAGGTGAGTTTTAATATTTTTTTTGTTAAGCTTTTGAGTAAGGTAAATATTGAAAATGTTGCTAGAACTAAAAGAAGTATCTGATAGACAATTAAAGTTCCTTTATACTTAAGCATAGCAGTTGTTGAAAAACTAATTATTAGAGCTATATATCTCGTACACCAATTATTATAAATCAAATTAACTCCTTCTAAAATCCCATAATTTTCAACTATATAAATTGAGAAAAAATCATCATGTGAAATTCTGTTGTTTACAGCAACTATAATGTATAAAACGATAAATATTACATTGGCGATAATTAATAAGAAATCTAATGATTTTAATTTGTATGGTGAATCTTTTATAGTTGTCATTTCAATGCTTCAATACTATTTCTTCTTTCACAATACCACTTGTAATAATTTTCGAAACTGGTAACCCAGATGTCTTTTTTACTAGAAAGGTGTTTTAATATGTTGATATATGTTTTCCCATAGATGGCTAATTTTGGATCATTAGGATAGGCCATTCTTACGTGCCAATTTAGGGATGCAACTCCTTTACTTTTTTCTAGTTCTTGAATTAGATGTATGGCTTTTTCCAGAATATTTTTCTCATTTATTGTATTGTTGGTTATGAGATTTGTATCCATAATGAAATTTGGAATTTGAAGTGTTTTTATGGAGGTCTTATTTTGGTTGTTAAATGGATGGTAGGGTAGAGCTACATTGTTTCTATACCCAGGAGAATCATTAAAAGCTAAAGATGAGTCATATTCCAGTCCAGCCTCCTGATGCATTTTTAAAGTGTTTTTAGAATGAGGGCCTAAATTCCAAAAATGCTGTCTATTTCCTAAAATTTTTCTTTTAGCATATTTTTCTAATCTATTTTTTTCAGAAATAAAATTCGATAGTTCATCAGGTGAGTTATAACTACTGTGTAAACCTACTTCAAATCCTTTTGTATTAATAAGGGAAAAAATATTTTCGAAATCAGACCAAGATACATCGTAAGAATTATCAAATACAAAATTACTTTTTTTATCAAATTTTGATTTTGAACTAAAAAAGAATGTGGAATTAAATCCATATTTCATTTCTGTTTTAATTATTTGCTCAAAATTCAAATAAGATTCTTCTCCTTTAAGCAATATTTTTCTAAGTTTTTTTCTAAGGCTTAGCCAACAGTATTTAATTTTATTTGTTGATTTAAGATTGCTAATTCTACTGTTGAAATCTTTTAATATTGCATATCTAAAAGGCTCGTCAACATCATGAGAAAGTATTATTACACTTTTGTACTTTTTTGGATAAAGTGCATATGATTTTAATTTTAATTTATCCTCAATACATTTTGTTAATAACATGACATAATAATTAACTATTGGAGTACTTCCAAAACTATTATTATTTTGATAGGAAGAATTGAATTTCAATCTATTGTGAATGTCAAAATCGCTAATTGCTAAATTGTTATGTATTTCATCAGTTAAAAACAATTTCGTACTGCTAATAATATCAAAATCAATTTCATTTTTCTGTAATAGATTTTGGTTGTCAATGTTTAATTTTTCAGAAATATTTTTTTGATATTTTATTATCAACGCTTTCTTGACAATTTCTATCTCTCCAATATCATTTCCGTAATAGAAATTAACATCAGGTTTTAATTTGTTGACTTTTTTTGCTTTAAATCCAGCTGAAAAAATTAGAAATTCAATAGTCCATTGATTGACCTTGGAATCTATTTCTTTATTAATGAAATATTTAATCATAAATGATTTAATCTATTGATTCAACAATGTAATAAAAACATCTCTTATTACGATGTTTTATTATCTGTAATATGTGGTTAACTTTACAAAAAGTAAAGTTTATTTTACATTATGTAAAAAAAAGTGTACATTTGAGGATATAATTAAAACCTTAAGAATGAAAACAAATTATTTATTGCCACAAAAATTTAAGACCATAGGAATAGCCATGTTAGTACCTACATTATTAATGGCTGTTTTATTTTTATTTTATGATTTTGAATTTCCTTTTCTAGATTTTCGAGTTTTTTCTATTATTAACGATCCTATAATGGGAGACACTGAACATTTTAAATTCATTGAAGACAATATTACCAATGAATTAATAGCTGTTTTTGCAATACTAAGTTTGGTGTTTATTGCTTTTTCAAAGCGAAAAGTTGAAGATGAATTAGTTGCAAATATTCGTTTAAAATCTCTATTGGGAGCTACTTATATTAACTATTTAGTTTTATTGTTCTGTATATTGTTTTTTTACAACTTCACATTTTTGTGGGTTATGATGTTTAATATGTTTACTCTTCTATTGTTTTTTATAATTCATTTTAATTTTAAAATGATTCAATTAAATAGAAAGTAATATGAAAAACAGTTTAAAAGTTGAAAGAGCAAAGAAGGACATGACTCAAGCTGAATTGGCTAAATTGGTAAATGTCAGCAGACAAACTATTAATGCAATTGAATCTGGTGATTATAATTTATCTACAATTTTAGCATTAAAAATATCAAAAGTGTTTCAAGTGAATGTCAATGAAATATTCTTGCTAGAGAATAAAGATTTGTAGCTAATTGTTAGAAAAAAATCAATTTAGTATTTTATTTAAAATTTAAATTCAAAAAAGAATGGACAAAAAAAAAGCCTATCGTAAGATAGGCTTTGATAATAAAGTATAAAAACTAAACGACTTTTACGTTTACTGCGTTTAAACCTTTTTTTCCGTCTTTTAATTCAAACTCAACAGCATCTCCTTCTTTAATCTCATCGATTAGTCCAGAAACGTGTACGAAATGTTCGCTTGTTGAATCGTCCTCTTTAATAAATCCAAATCCTTTAGTTTCATTAAAAAATTTTACTGTGCCTTTGTTCATTGTAATAATTAATATTTAAATATGTTGCAAATGTAATTGAATGTATAACACTAAAAAATTATTTTATATTTTTTTTAGTGACTATTTTTAAAATTGATTATTGTGAAGCATTAAAATGAGTTAATTTACTTGTTGGTTAAAGCTTTCAATAAATCTCTAATTTCCTTAAGTAATGTAATTGAATCATCGTCAAAAGAGGTGTTGCCTTCATTTAAATCTCTGTTTGTTTTATTTATCTCTCTTTGAATAAGTACATTTTCTTTGAAATTTGCACAATCTAATATTCCAGTTAGTTTCATGTCTGAAGATTGTGCACTGCTATTCCCTGCAGTTTCAATTTTTAATATTTTTAATCCAAAATAATTTAAAATTGGATTTTCTATAAAAGTTAAATCTTGAATATTGTCTAATGGAATTGTTTTTTCAACTTTAAAAAACACTCCTTTTCTAAATTTTAAATGATGATTTGTTAATTGGCATTTTAGGTTTTCAAAATATTTTTTGCTAATTATTTGTCCAAGTCCAAGGATCCAAAATGGTAATGCAATGATACCTACTATTGAGATTGTTAAAATTAATATTCCAAGAAATAAAAAATATTTTTTTATTTCTGGATTGAATTCTGCATCTATTATTTTCTCTTCCATACTACTTTTTTATTTTAAAAACAAAACCAAATACAATGTTATATTGGCCAAAGAAAAATGCTTGATTTGCTTTATCCATTTTATTATTGGTTGTTCTTATTGACGGCATATGTATGAATCCACCCTTAAATTCTGATTGAATAAAAAATAGATTAAATAACCTTAGGTTTAGTGCTGTGCAAAAGTTTATTCCATAACCAGATAAGTGAAAGTCATCATGCCGTTCGTTGTTTAATAAAATTGAATTAGTCTTTGGTAATAGCCCTCCCAACCCGAAACCTTCTAATATGTTAATTGTAAAGTTTTTGGATCTGAAAAGTTGATCATTTCTTCTTATGTCAAAGTTGAAATAATTTAGTCCGTCAGTGTGTTCAAATTTTAAAAATGGATGTTGAATTATTATCTGTTGTTGATTGTAAATTCCATTATAGCTAGTTTGAGTATTTTCAATATATCCATTAATTTCTACTTGCTGATCTTGTACAACAACATATTTCATGTGATCTATTCCAAATGAAATATCATAATGGTCGTTTATGAAATATCCAACTCTGAAATTGTATTGTGGAATTGTAATGCTAACAGGACTGAAATAGGTTTTAAAGTTAAACTTACTTTGCCTGTCTTTGGCCATTACCTTGTTCAAGGTAAAGTCGTAATTTTCACCTTTAAATTGAATATTAGATTCACTGAAGAAACCTCTATTCCAACCCCAATAAAAGTACAGCTTGTCTTTCCGTTTGTCTTGGTTAGTTCCTTGTCCTAAGCAGTTTACAGAGCTAATTATTAAAAATAGTATTAAGAACTTTAATTTCAATTTACTTTTTGAATTTTAAGCAATAGTAAGAAATATATTCAAAATGTTAATGGATTTCTAAAACTGTGATTTCTTTATTACCAAAATGTATAATATCTCCTTCTTTTTTTTTGAAAAGTAATTTGCCAATAGGTGAAGCTAGAGAAATACAGAAGTAATTTGTGTTTTGAAAATTGACTTGTCCAATTCCAATTCCTATAAAGTAAATGCCATTACTAGCGATAACTAAACTCCCAAAATTAATCTCATTATGTTTATTATTAAGTTGTATCTTATTTAGCTCATTTTTTTGAACTTTCCCTTTATTTAATTGAGTTACATGTTTATCAATTTCGATTTGTATTAATGCTCTAGAAGTTTCATGCTTATCACCGGCACTACTTTTAGTAGCTTCATTCCTAGATTCTATTGCATTTTTGATGTTTTTATTCGAATCATTTATTTTCTGAGCAACTATTTTATTGAGATGACCTAAAATTTCTTTTTTTTTAGTTTCCATCAATGAGCTATTTTATTAATCATCCCTTTAAATATAATTCCATGCAGAGGAACAACACTGTACCAGTAAACTCTTCCCCAAATTCCCTTGGGTCTAAAAGTTGCAGTTTGAATTAACTGGTCATTATTTATTTTAAATTCTAACCAAGCATCGCCTGGCAGTTTCATTTCTGCAAAAAGTAATAAACGACCTTCTTTTTTATTGGCATATAAAACTCTCCAGAAATCTATCGCATCACCAGCATTTAATAAAGTTGGATGTGTTCTTCCTCTTCTTAGGCCTACACCTCCAGAAAGTTTGTCAATAAATCCTCTTATTCTCCAAAGCCAACTTGCGAAGTACCAGCCATTATTACCGCCTATAGCCCAAATTTTATTTATGGACTTATCTATGCTGGTAGTTTTCTTTGTTCGTTTATCAATGAAACATCCGTGAGTGGGAACTTCAGAAAAATCTGCTAGGTTTATATTTAACCTTCCACTAATTAAAGAGTCTTTCCAACTAGAAATTATTACATCATTTTTTATTGTTTTGAGCGTGTTTGCTAATGATGCATTATATGAAATAGGGTTTACTCCTAAAATTTCATTCAAATCTTTATTTCTGCAGATAACTTCAATTTTCATGCTGTTTACAAGTGCAACAGCAAGTTTATATGAAGTTGATGTAACAAAGTAGAGCCAATAAGAAGATAGGCGAGGAGTCATTATTGGAACAATGAATATTTTTCTTTTCATTCCTCTAGCTTTGGCATAGCCAAGAAGCATGCTTTTGTATGAAAGAATATCTGGACAACCAATGTCAAAATTTTTATTGAATGTTGATGGATTAAATAATGTTTTAGTTAGAAATAAAATGACATCACTTACGGCTATGGGTTGGCATTTTGTTTCTAGCCATTTAGGAGTTATCATAACAGGAAGTTTTTCAACTAAATCTCTAATAATCTCAAAAGAAGCACTTCCTGATCCTATTATAATCCCAGCTCTTAGTGTTGTGAATTGATATTTTCCTTTACTTAATTCAATTTCAACAGCTTTTCTTGAGTTTAGGTGTTTTGAAAGTTTATCTTCATTAATTATACCACTTAAATAAATGACATGTTCAGCAGTTGTTTTATCTACAAAGGTTCTGAAATTTTTTGCAGAATTAATTTCTAAATCTTCATAATTTTTCTCATTTGACATTGAGTGCATTAAATAATAAGCTCCATCAATATCTAATGGTATTTTACTGAGTGTATTAGTTTTTAGAAAGTCTACTTCGATAATTTCAATGTTGTCTTTTAGGTCTTTAGGAGGGTTGAACCTTTGAATGTCTCTAACACAACACACTATTTGATGTCCCATCTTTACTAATTCAGGTAGCATTCTTTTTCCAATATATCCAGTTGCTCCAGTTAGTAAAATTTTCATGATAAATATTTTAATTAAAGTATAAAACACTTGGCAGTGAGTTATGGCTGTTTAATAAAATTAAATGACTTTTGTAGAATCAGAAACCATTTTATTTATTTCAGTAAGCTCTTTTGAGCTAAGGTGTCTCCATTCACCAACTTTTGTATCTAAGGAAATATTCATAATTCTTATTCTACGAAGTTGTATTACATCATAACTTAGGTATTCACACATTCTTCTAATTTGTCTATTTAATCCCTGAGTTAATATGATTCTAAATTTATATTTAGTTAATTTCTCAACTTTACAATTTTTTGTAACTGTATCAAGTATTGGAACACCACTGCTCATGGCAGCAATAAATTCTTTTGTTATTGATCTATTAACTGTGACTATATACTCTTTTTCATGATTGTTTCTTGCTCTTAGAATTTTGTTTACAATGTCTCCATCATTAGTTAATAAGATAAGTCCATCACTAGGTTTGTCTAATCTGCCAATTGGGAAAATTCTCGAAGGATAATTAATGTAATCTATTATGTTGTTTTTTTCAACTCTTGTATCAGTTGTACAGACAATTCCAACCGGTTTATTGAAAGCTAAATAGACTGGTTTTTCTTTTTCTTTTGATATTATTTTACCATCAACTTTAATAGTATCAGATATTGAAATTTTAGTGCCCATTTCAGGGATTTTACCATTTACAAGCACCTTGCCCTGTTCAATTAACTTGTCAGCTTCTCTTCTTGAGCAATAGCCTGCTTCGCTTAGGAATTTGTTGATTCTGGTTAATTTATTATTTTCCAATCTTTTAGTTGTTAATTGTAATCATGTCTATCTTTTTGATATGCATGTTATTTCAATAATCTTTCCACTCATGCAATTATCGAACATATTTTGCTTTTCTTCATAAGATATCCAAATTT
>JAQWSL010000003.1 GCA_029243225.1 Flavobacteriales bacterium | reverse complement strand
TAACGTATATTGATTGGGATTTGAAGAATTATGCAGGGATACCAATAGCAAGTGGTGTTTATTTAATACACATTAAAGTACCGGATGGATGTGAGCGAGTATTGAAATGGTTCGGTGTTGTAAGACCTCCAGACTTGGATAGTTTTTAATTTTCTAAAAATCATTATATTTGCATAATGTAATATTTGAAAGTCCGCTAATAGCGGATTTTCTTTGTTTTATATGCCATTTAAACTAAAAATTATGTCACAGGTAAGTTATTATACAGAAGAGGGATTACAGAATTTAAAGGATGAAGTAAAACAACTTGAGACTGTTGAAAGGCCTAAAATATCACAACAAATAGCTGATGCGAGAGATAAAGGAGATCTTTCAGAAAATGCTGAGTACGATGCAGCAAAAGAAGCTCAGGGAATGCTTGAAGCTAGAATTTCTAAATTAAAAAACCAACTTTCTACTGCAAGATTAATTGATGATAGTCAGCTTGATGCTTCAAAAGTGTTAATTCTTTCAAAAGTTACCATCAAGAACATTGACAATGGTATGGAAATCACATATACTCTTGTTGCAGAAAATGAAGCAGATTTAAGTCAAAAAAAGATTTCAATTAAATCACCAATAGCCAAAGGCTTGTTGGGTAAAGAAAAGGGAGATGTAGCAGGTATTCAAACTCCTGGAGGTGTAATGCAATTCGAAATTGTAAATATCTCAAGATAATGACATCTATTTTCACAAAGATTATTGATGGTGAAATTCCCTCTTATAAAATTGCAGAAAATGATAAGTTCTTGGCTTTCTTAGATGTAATGCCACTTAGCTTAGGACATACATTAGTTGTTCCAAAACAAGAGATTGATTATTTATATGATTTGCCGGATGAATTACTAGGTGAATTATTTGTTTTTTCAAAAAAAGTGGCTAAAAAATTAGAGAAAGCTGTTGATTGCCAAAGAATTGGAGTTTCTGTTATTGGCTTAGAGGTTCCACATGCTCATGTTCACTTAATACCAATTAATAATGTTTCCGATATGAATTTTTCTAAACCTAAACTAAAGGTTTCTACTGAAGAATTAGAAAAAATGGCAAATTTAATAAACGGTTAACTTGTTCTTTTTGGATTGTTTTTTACAAACGATTTCCAGTTAGAGTAATTCTTTTCTTGCTCTCCAGCATTAAATTGGTAGTAATGACAAACAGCAGCTGCTAACCCATCAGTAGCGTCTAATAATTTAGGTAATTCATTAAGTTTTAGAATTGTTTTAAGCATTGCAGCAACCTGTTCTTTAGATGATGCGCCATTTCCTGTAATTGATTTTTTTATTTTTCTAGGAGAATATTCTTTAATCGGAATGTCTTTAATCAAAACCGCAGCCATTGCTACCCCCTGAGCTCTTCCAAGTTTAAGCATTGATTGAACATTTTTACCAAAAAAAGGTGCTTCTATAGCAACTTCATCTGGAAGGTACTTTTCAATTAATTGAGTAATATTCTCAAATATACTTTTTAGTTTAAGCTCATGGTTGGCTAATTTATTAAGCTTTACTACCCCAGATGTTATTATTGAAAGTTCATTTTTATTAACTCCAATGATTCCAAACCCCAATACATTTGTTCCAGGGTCAATTCCTAATATTATTTTATCAAAATCTGTCAATTCAAAAAGCTACATTTGTTAATAATTTATTTACAGTTATCGAAAAATTAAAAATACATAATAAACTCCTTTTTTCAATTTCAATAATTCTTTTCTTTTTTGCTGGATACTTTTTGTACAATGTAATTCATAAACGAATTCTTGAATTTAATGAGCTAACAATCAATGTTAATTCTTTTAGATTTTACGCTTTTATTTTTCTGTTAGTTGTTTTGCAATTTATAAATTGGTTTTTTGAAGCATTAAAATTTAAATTACTTATTTCTGTGGAAAAAAAAATTAGTATTAAAACTTCATTAAAATCGGTTTATGTTGGAAATTTTACTGCCTTTTTTACACCAGATAGGTTGGGAACATTTATTGGTAGAATTATTGTTTTGAAAAATGTTGAAAAGTTGAAAATAACAGCACTCACAGCAGTTGGGAATTTAGGTCAACTTATTGCAACAATAACTTTTGGGTTACTTTCTTTAATTTATATTAATCTTATGGAGCACCCTTTTACAGGACTTAATCAAACTTTTTTAGAAGTTCTTCTTTTTGTTTTTATTATTATCCTGTTTCTTCTTATTTCTATTTATATAAAACCAGTTTTGGTTTTTAATAGGTTGGAAAAAGTGAAATACATTAGAAATTATATTTTAAGATTGTCTTCACTAAAGAGTTTAAAAGGGAGTTTAAAATTTAAAGTTTTAATTTTTTCAATTATGAGATTTTTAGTTTTTTATTTGCAATACTTTATAATAATTAAATTTTTAGCTATCGATTTTAACGCGCTATATTGTTTAATTTTTGTAGGAATTTTATATGGTATTGTAACTTTTATTCCATCTCCTTTTTTAGGAAATTTTGGCTCAAGAGAAGCCCTTGCACTTTATTTGACATCAGCAACATCACTTGGGATTTTAGGTCCATTTATTTCCATATCTGTTTGGTTAATAAATGTTGGATTTTCTACTTTAATTGGAGGTTTAATTCTTACTGTAAACAAAATGAAGACAAATTGATTCTTTTTCTTTACATACCATTTGCTATTTATATCTGTTCTTTTATTTTTTTATTAATAGGTTTTTGGAGATCATCAAAAAAAATAGCAAAACTAGATTCTAAACCTATTTCAATAAGTATTATTATTCCTTTTAGAAATGAAATGCTTAGGTGGGATAAGTTGTTGAAAAGTTTGGAAATTTTGCAAACTGGCTCTTGTGAAGTAAAAATATTTTTCATAGATGATCATTCTGATGATGGTGGTTTTGCTCATTTAGCCAAATGGAAAGAAAGTGTCAATAAAAATATAACACTACTTTCTTTAGATACTAATCTCATTGGTAAAAAAGAAGCTATAAACCTTGGTATTTCCAATGCAGATACTGATTGGATTTTCACATTAGATGCTGATTCTTATATTTCAGATAATTTTTTGCAGAATTTTATTATTCAAATGGATGATAATTCATTGGTTTATTTATTGCCAGTAGTTGAAAACGATAATGGTTTTTTCATGTCAAAAATTGAATCAAATGTTTTGTTTAATATTAATTATTCTGCTGTTTGTTTTAATAGGCCGTTACTTGCCAATGGTGCAGGGATGATTTTTCGTAAAGAAATTTTCTTGAAATTAAATCCATACCACGATAATTTAGATGTATTTTCTGGAGACGATTTGTTTTTTTTAGAAAAACTAATGCCTATTTATAGATTCCAAATAAGAGCGTTAAAGAGAAATGAGCTAATTGTTTTTACTACACCTCCTAAGAGTTATTATGAGATGCTTTGCAGATCTGTTAGATGGTCCGGGAAAATGAAACTTGTTAATTTATTTCAAACTAAATTTATTGGTTTAACTGTTTTCTTTTGTAATATAAGCTTAATTCCCATTACCTTTTTTCATTTATATAACACACACATTACAGCATTAATTGCTATTTTATCATTAAAATTAATTCTTGATTTAGGATTGCTTTTTATAAACCACTATAATGCAATTAATTTAAGTCTAATAATGAATGTTTTTTTTACTTTTATTTTTTATCCATTTCATTTGTTGATTGTCTTCTCATATTCTATTTTTAATCGTGCAAAATGGAAGGGGCGTGCTATTTAATTGAAAAATAACAATAATAATAAAGGAAATTCTTTAGTTTTTGATGCTTGGATAAAGCTCAAAGCTAATCGTTCTGCTATGGCAGGTTTATTTGTTATTTTAATTGCAGTAATAATAAGTATTCTTGGTGCAAATATTCGTCCTGACTCTTCAGTAGATGCAAATCATCAAATACAACAAATTGCGAGATTAAACCCTGGCTCTAGTGTTAAGCATTTAAAGGTAAGAAGAAACGAACAGGTTGAGACTGTCTCATTTTTTGGTAAACTTTTTTTTGGTGGTCAATCTAATCCTTTTAAATATATCCCTATTAATGACTTTGTATTTGAAGATGAATTTATAGTTTTTGAAGAATATAAAATAGAATCTAGTTCTGAATTACCATTATATAGATCAATTCCAATTGCTGATGTTTTGTATCCATTGTCAATTGATAAAGAAAAAAGTTTTAAAATTCTTAATGATGGGACAGTTTCAGTTTTATTATTCAATAATGAAACTATTACAGCTTCTATTTCATCAATTCAAAAAGAGATCCAGCAATTCAATATCGTTGAAAAGACATATCTTCTTGGAACTGATAAGCAAGGTAGAGATATGCTTAGCAGATTAATGGCTGGAACAATTGTTTCATTATCTGTTGGGCTAATTGCTGTACTTATATCATTAATTATTGGTTTGTTTTTTGGTGCAATCGCTGGATATTTTAGAGGTTGGATAGATGATTTGATTATGTGGTTTATCAATTTAGTTTGGTCAATTCCTGGTTTACTTTTGGTTATATCATTAACTCTTATAATTGGAAAAGGATTTACTACTATTTTCTTTGCTGTTGGTCTAACTATGTGGGTAGAACTTGCTAGAATAGTGAGAGGTCAAATTTTGTCTATTAGGGAAAAAGAATTCATTATTGCTTCTCGTGCGTTAGGATATTCTAATTTTAGAATTATTTGGCGGCATATTTTTCCAAATATTTTAGGTCCTGTAATTGTTATTTGTGCATCAAATTTTGCAGCAGCTATCTTGATTGAAGCTGGGTTAAGTTTTTTAGGAATAGGTGTTCAAATACCTATGCCTTCTTGGGGTTTCATGATCGAACAACACAAGGGCTTAATTATGGATGCAGATAAGGCCTATTTAGCTTTACTTCCAGGGTTAGCTATTATTATTCTTGTATTCGCTTTTATGACATTAGGTAATGGATTAAGAGATGCTTTAGATAATAGAGATGATTCATTGGTCGAACAAGATAAATTAAAAGGTGCTCCAATTGAATAGTAAATTTAATTTACCTTTAACTTTTGTTCAATTAAAAGGGTTAATTCATTTTTTGTATGAATTCCAGCTTGTCTCCAAATCAACTTTCCTTTTTTAAATAATAATAAAGTAGGAACTCCTTTAATATTAAATTTTTCAGCTATTTGTTGGTTGTTGTCAATGTTGACTTTAATTATAGTTAATTGCTGACTGAATTCATGTTTAATTTCTTTTAAAATAGGAGATAATAATTTACACGGCTGACACCATTCTGCAAATACATCTACTAACACAGGTTTATCACCATTAATTAAAGAATTAAACTTTGACATGAAAAATTAATTATTTGATGAGCATTCTTGAGTAACCATTTCAAGATTTGTAGTGTCTTTTATTAATTTAAATCCCCCAGCAATATCAATAACATTATGAATTCCATTGGCTTTTAGAATTGAAGATGCAATCATTGAACGATATCCCCCCTGACAATGGATATGATATGTTTTTTTAGGGTTGTATTTTCCCATTAAGTCATATATAAAATCAAGAGGTAAATTTTCTATGTCTTTAATGTGCTCAGAATTGTATTCTCCAGGTTTTCTAATGTCGATTAAATTAGAAATTGTATTATAATTTTTTTCAAGAATACTTGGCTGAATTGAAACCACAGAGTCAGTTTCAAACCCTGCGTCAATCCATGATTGAATACCGCCATCTAAAAAACCAATAGAATTGTCATATCCAATTCTTGCTAACCTTGTTACAGCTTCAGCTTCTTTACCATCGGGACATATTAAAATTATAGATTGATTAATATCAGTTATTAAAGTTCCAACCCAAGGGGCAAATGCTCCATTCAACCCAATAAATAATGAATTTGGAATATGAGATTCTGAAAAATCTTTTTGTGTCCTGCAATCTAAGGTAAGAATTGTAGCGTCTGTATTTAGTTTTTCAAAAGAATTAGCATCAATTGCAATTGTTCCCTTTTTGAGAATTGAGTCAATTTCAATATTAACTGATTGGTTCATAAGAACATTTTTTGGAAAATACTGAGGAGGTTTTGCAAGATCGGTTGTTAACTCTTTAATAAATTCAGTTTTAGACATGTCGGATCTTAAAGCATAGTTTAATAACTTTTGATTTCCTAGAGTATCAAATGTTTCTTTAGACATGTTCTTGCCACAAGCAGAACCAGCGCCATGTGCAGGATATACTATAATAGTGTCATCTAATGGCATGATTTTATTCCTTAAAGAATCATAAAGTAAACCAGCTAAATCTTCTTCAGAAACACTCGATTTAACGGCTAAATCTGGTCTTCCAACATCTCCAATGAATAACGTATCCCCCGTAAATATACAATGCTGATTTCCATTTTCATCATATAATAAATAAGTAGAAGATTCCATTGTATGACCTGGTGTATGCAACAATTTTATTGTAAGGTTGCCTAACTTAAATTCTTCGTTGTCTTTTGCTGAATGAAAGTCGAAATCTGCAGTTGCATTAGGGCCAAAAACTATGGTTGCTCCTGATTTTTTAGCTAAATCTACATGTCCAGAAACAAAATCTGCATGAAAATGAGTTAAAAATATATATTTTATTGTTGCATTGTTTTCTTTTGCTTTTTTGATGTAAGGGGCTGTTTCTCTAAGCGGATCTATTATTAAAGCTTCTCCATTAGATTGGATGAAATATGTAGCCTCTGCTAAACATCCAGTGTATATTTGTTCTACTGTCATTTTGAATTTTCTATTGTGCAAATTTAATTGATGATGCGATTAGTTGTTCACTTGTGTTGCAATATTATTGTCAATATTTTCATTTAGACTAATTTCATTGTCGATGAAATACATAGCTTTCTCAACTTTAGAAAACATCATTTTTTTATCAATAACATCAATTAGTTTACTTTTAAATATTATATCTCTTACGGGCCCAATGGTTCCTGAAAATATGAATTTAATATTATCTTCTTTTAGTTCAGAAATAGTCTGTTTAAGCATGTTTATTGCACTTGAATCCATGTGATTTATGCATTCAGAATTTAGAATAATATATTTTAATTCATCACCTTTATTTTGTCTCATTAATTTTAATTGATCTTTAAAATATTGACTATTAGCAAAATAAAGTTGACCGTCAAACCTAAATATTAAAACATCTTTTCTGTCGTTAATGTTCTCAAACCTTTTCTTGTTTCTATATTGATTAGAGCCATCAACTTGTACACATTCTGCTATGTGAGGTTTAGTGCTTCTAAATATTAAAAAGATTATTGAAATTAAAACACCAATGATAATTCCTTCAGAAATACCTACGGTTAGAGTCACAATAAAAGTAAGAATAAGCATTAGGAAGTCATCGATTTTATACCTGATTAGTTCTGTAGGGTATCTAAAATCAACTAACCTTATTACGGCTCCAATAATTATTGCTGCTAATATTGTTTTAGGTAAGTAGTAAAATAGATCAGTAAAAAAAAGTAAGGTAATTCCAATAATGACCGCAGAGATAATTGAAGACATTGCTGTTTTAGCTCCAGCATGTTCATTAATAGCTGTTCTAGAAAATCCACCAGTTGCTGGATATGTTTGAAAAAATGATCCAACAATATTAGATAGTCCTAAAGCCACTAATTCCTGATTAGGTTGAACATGGGAACTTCTTTTTTTGTCTTCAATTGCTTTTGCAACAGAAATAGCTTCCATAAATGCTATCAATGCCAAAGTTAAAGATAGGTACCCTAATTGTTTTACATTAACCTCGTTTATGTTGGGGGTTTTAAATGAAGGTAATCCTGATGGAATTGTTTCAACTATTTTAATGCCATTATTGTTAAGCTGAAAAAAATAGACAATCCCAATACCTACTGTAACGACAATTAAAGCAGATGGGAATTTAATTTTTTTATAATGAAAAAATAATATTAAAATTAGTGCACTAGACCCTATTAAAACACTCATTAAATTGAATGTGCTAAATTCATCAAAAATATTTAGAATTAATTCTTGAATTTTATTACTTCTTTCAATAGAAGCTCCTGTTAAATGTTGAATTTGATTTAGTCCTATAATAATAGCTGCAGCTGATGTGAACCCACTAATTACTGGTTTGCTCAGGAAGTTAACCAAAAATCCTAGCCGAAAAATCCCAAATAAAAATTGAATACAACCCATCATGAATGCTAATAGTGTGGCCATCAAAATATAATTTTCTGTTCCTGCCGTTGCAATTGCAGAAACGCCTGCAGCAACAATTAACGAATCCATTGCAACTGGTCCAACTGAAAGTTGTCTTGAAGTACCAAAAATGGCATAAATTAATTGAGGAATTAAGGCTGTATATAAACCATATATTGGTGGTATGTCGGCAATTATTGCATAGGCAATTCCTTGAGGGATTAATACTATTCCAACGCTAATTCCTGCTGGTAAATCAGATTTAAATGTTTTCCAATTGTATTTAGGAAGCCACTCTGTAATTGGTAAATATTTATGAAAAAATTTCAACTCTTTAACCATTTATTTGTTGTAAAGTTATTTAATTTTAAAAAGAAGAATAAAAGGATATTATATTTATTGTTAAAGTCATTGATTAACAGATTTGTATAAATTTACAGAGTTTTAGTATTATGTTAGATACATTATTTATTTCATGGAATGTTAGCCCAAACTTATATGAAGGCTTTATTACATTAAAATATTACAGTCTTTTATTTGGAATATCATTTCTATTAGGACATTTTTTAATGAAAAAAATGTTTGCTGCAGAAAATTGTCCGGAACAATGGTTGGATAAAATATTGGTGTATGCTGTTGTAGGTACTGTTTTAGGGGCAAGATTGGGGCATGTTTTCTTTTATGATTGGGATTATTATTCTCAGAATTTATCTGAAATCCCTATGGTTTGGAAGGGAGGGCTTGCTAGTCATGGAGCAGCAATAGCCATTATTATTTCTATGTGGATTTACTCAAAAAAAATCACTAAAAAATCTGTTTTATGGGTTTTGGATAAAGTGGTTATAACTGTTGCTATTGCAGCATGCTTCATTCGAATTGGAAATTTGATGAATTCAGAAATAATTGGAAACAAAAGTGAATCAAAAAATGCTTTTTTCTTTCAACATGAAGCAGAGAATTCAATAGCAAGGTTTTTTGATGTCAATATTGATGCTGTTGAAATTGAATCAACTGAAACCCTAATCGAAATAGAGGGGTTTAAATATCCGGTTTCAAATTTGACAATTGACATGAACCAATCGCAACTTAAAAATTTGAATGCGTATTATCAAAATTTCATTTCATATACAAAGAAGAATTATGAATCTTCTGATAAACACTATTTCTCATTAGAACCAAATCTAGAATTTACAAAAGTTGTAGATAATTCAATAGTTACTCAAATTGGTATTATTCCCAGAATTCCTACTCAACTATTGGAAGCTTTTAGCTATTTATTTATTTTCTTAATTCTTTTTTGGGGCTATTGGAAAAGGAAATGGCACGATTATCAAGGACTTTTGTTTGGGTTATTTTTAACACTCCTTTTTGGTGTTAGATTTTTTATTGAGTTTTTTAAAGAGCATCAAACTCTTGATGGTAATGTCACTTTAAATATGGGACAATGGCTAAGTATTCCTGCTGTTATTTTAGGTTTTGTATTTATTTTTATTGCTTTACAAAAGAAAAAACAAAATTTGAATATTAAATAATGCTCTCTTGTTCAAATATCTCTCATAAGTATAATAATGAAAATGTTATAACTTTTAATGATGTATCTCTTAAAGAAGGAGGTCAAGTGTTAATTGTTGGTAATAGTGGGTGTGGAAAAACCACAATACTTCATGTTTTGGCAGGGCTTCTAAAACCTTCTCAAGGTGAAGTTTTTATTAATAACCAGAATTTATATGATAAAAAACCTTCAGAAATTGATTCTTATAGAGGTAAAAATATTGGAATTGTTTTTCAAGTTCCTCATTTTGTAAATTCTTTTTCTGTTGAAGAAAACTTGTTTCTTACTCAAGAATTAGCGGGGTTGAATAAAAATAAAAAAAGAGTAGTTCAGGTGTTAGAGAAAGTAAAATTAGTTCATAAAATGAAATCTAAAATTTTTGAGCTTAGTGAAGGACAAAAGCAAAGAATTACAATTGCAAGAGCGATTATTAATTCTCCAAAAATCATTTTAGCTGATGAACCAACTTCTTCATTAGATGATGCTTCATGTGAAGATGTAATTCAGTTGTTAAAAGAGTCTGCAGAAGATGAGAAAGCCATCTTGATTATTGTCACTCATGATCAACGTCTTAAAGATTCATTCAAAGAAATAATTAAAATGTAATGCTGTTTAAGTTAAGTTGGAAAAATATTATATCTAAACCTTTAACAAGTGGGTTATCTATACTTTTAATTTCATCTGCTATAATTATAATATTAATTACTCTCTTAACGTCATTTCAGATTAATGAAAAGTTTGAGAAAAACTCTGCAGAAATAGATTTAGTAATAGGTGCTAAGGGTAGTAGGCTACAATTAGTTTTGTGCAATATTTACCATGTAGATCAACCAACTGGTAATATTAATTACGCTAGAACTAATATTATTAGAAATCATCCCTTTGTTAAAATGGCAATCCCTATTTCACTAGGTGATAATTATAAGTCTTATAGAATTGTTGGTACAGACCTAACTTATATTGACTCATTGTACAAAGGTGAACTCGAAATTGGTAGAAAATGGAACTCTCCTTTAGAAGTTGTTCTTGGAAGTTCTGTTGCCAATAAACTAGGTTTAAATATTGATGATGAATTTGTTGGGGGGCATGGAATAGGCGAGTCTATTCATTCTCATGATGAGTCTAAATATAAGGTTGTTGGTGTTTTAAAAAAGAATAATTCTGTTATTGATAATCTTATTTTAACCTCTTTAGAAAGTGTTTGGGTAGTACATGGAGTTGAAGATAAAGAAAAGGGATCTTTTAACTTAAAATCTAAAAATGAAGTTGAAGCTTCTCACGAAGACCACCATCATCATGATCATGATCACGATTATCATGACCATGGTATACATCAAACGCCAGCAGCTACATTAAAAGAGCTAGATAAGAAAACACTAGAGATTACATCTCTTTTGATTTTTTACAATTCACCCAGAGGAAAATTCACAGTTCCAGGTATGGCTAATAACGCTGAGGGTATGATGGCTGCAGAACCTTCTATAGAAATTCAACAGCTCATTCAGCTTATTGAACCTGCTATTTCTGTGCTAAAAAACATGTCTTTTTTAGTCACCTTCATTGCATCCTTTAGTATGTTCGTTGCAATGCTTAATTCTTTAAAGAATAGGAAATATGAAATTGCTTTAATGAGAGTATTAGGAGCATCTAAAATCCAAATTTTTTCATCTATTATCATGGAGGGCCTTATAATATCTGTTTTTGGGTTTTTATTTGGTGTTTTCCTAAGTCACATTGGTATGGAAGTTTTTTCAGGTTATTTAAGTGAAAGTTATCATTACGATTTTACTGGATTTATATGGCTGGATATTGAATGGAGTTTATTTGTCGGTTGTTTAATAATTGGTACGATTTCTGCTCTTTACCCAGCAATAAAAGCTTATCAAATTGATATTTCTAAAACACTTTCTAAAATAGAATCATGAAAAAATATTTTACTGGAATAATTTTAATGTTATTTATATGCAGCTCTGCTTATTCTCAGTCAGTTGTAGTAAAAAAAGATTCAGAAACCATCATTACCTGGGATGTGTTAAAAGATGTAGAGTTTGAAGATGTTTGGTCAGAAGAATTTCAAGCATATTATATGGTGCCAAAATTTGGGAAACTCATAAGTGGTCTTGATGGTAAAAAGGTTCAAATAAGAGGATTTGTAATACCCGTTGATATTGTTCAGGATTATTATGTGCTTTCTGCTAATCCATATAGCTCATGTTTTTTTTGTGGTCAAGCAGGACCAGAGTCTGTAATGGAAATCCAATTGTTAAAGCAATACGATGGATTGCGAATGGATCAGGTAATTACTTTTGAAGGTAGATTAAGATTAAATGCAGATGACATTTATCAGCTTAATTATATTTTAGAAGAAGCAGAAGTTGTGGAATGAGGAATTAAGTTTACAATTTCTTTCAGTATTATTTCTGTTGCCCCTTTATTGTTTTCAACATAATCTAAAGCTGTTTTTTTATAACGTTCCAGCACTTTAATAGCCGCAAGTTTATTTATTGTTTCAACTAAGTCAAAAGCACTAGCTATTTTAATAGCGCCATTAATTTTAATTAATTCATTAGCCTCCATATATTTTGAATGATTGTAGCCAAATAAAATGACATTATTAGTTGCTGCAGGTTCTAAAATATTATGCAGTTTATTTTTAAACCCTCCTCCAATAAATGAGATGTCTGAATGTTGATAGATTTTAGATAAAACACCTATAGAATCAACTATAAGTATTTTTTTTCTGTTCAAATTGCCTTCTTTTAATTGTGATAATTTTAATGTTTTATTTCTAAATCTTTTTTCTAACGAATTAATTCTTTTAACAGAGGGGTCATGAGGAGCAATAATTATTGCAATATTATTTAATTTTAAAAGTGCTTTTTTTAGGATTTTCTCTTCTGCTTCCCATGAAGATCCCAGCACTAAGCAAACTCTATTGTCTATGTATTTTAAAATTATGTCCTGGTCTAGTTTTTTTTTATTTCTGACTTCATCAAATCTAGTATCTCCACAAACTGTTGTGTTTGCAAAGTTTTCTTTTTTAAGAAAAGAATCAATTTTCTGATTTATCACTAATATTTTAGATATTTTCTTTAAAATACTTTTTTGCCAATTCCACCCTTTTCTAAAATACAATTGGTTACTATTTAGATTAGTTGAGAAGAAAAGCGTTTGAATATTAGATTTTTGCAATTCAATTAAATAATTAAACCAAAAATCATATTTAGCAAATACAGCAATACAAGGATTGACCACCTTGATGAATTCTTTAGCATTTGAAGGGGTGTCTAAAGGTAGATAATGTTTATTTACTCTTTCTTGATTTAGCTTTACATTGTTGTATCCAGAAGGGCTGAAAAAAGTAAGTAAAATGTTTTTTTTGGGAAATTCAATTAAAAGTTTAGAAATCAATGGTTTAGCCATAATGTACTCTCCTAATGATGATACATGTAACCATATTGGAGACTCATTATTGAGATCATTCTTAATTTTTTCTAAACAGTTTCTTCTTCCATTTATCCAATCATTAGCTTTTTTATTTCCAAGTATAGATGAAGAAATTATTCCTAATCCATATGATTTTATAGCTATGTTGTATAATAATTTCAATCAGTCAAGGTAAAAATCATTGGGTGCTTGTCTAAAAACAGGAACTATCCACCCAATTCTAAATCCGTTTAATAAATCTAATCTTTTTTCATTTGAGGGTTCCATAGTGTCTATTTGATAATCTCTTCTACCTTTGGTGAACCCTTGATAGAATTCCATCCCTAAATAGAAGTTGGTGAGCCGGTTGTTGCTCATGTGATGATATCCTATAAATTGATAAAGGGTTAATCCAGATGCTAATCGGTCGTAGTATGGAAGGTGCTGTTGAGAAAGTTGAGGAATTTGATCATTCTCATTGTCTATTCTAATTTTATGCCTCATCCATCCAATTCCTAACTTAATTATTAATCCAGAATTTGGGTTTGGACCTATCAAGTTTATTAGTTTTCCTATTTTAAATGAAAAAACTTGTCCTCTTTCTTGAATTAAGACAACGCTTTCTTCTCCAAATTGATTAATAATCCAATTTTGATTGTTTTGAAGATGATCTATAATTGTTGTGTCTTTTACATTAGTTCCAAAAATAAATGATGCTGATAATTCATATGTC
>JAQWSL010000111.1 GCA_029243225.1 Flavobacteriales bacterium | reverse complement strand
GAATTAATGGCTTAAAAATAACAGATATTTTCGTAATAATAATATAAGTAAAAAACAACAGAAAACATATTTTCAAATATCAATATTCAATTGTATATTCGCAACCTTAATTTCAGGAAAAATGGCAGTAATAAATAAAATAAGAAAAAGATCAGGACTAATATTAACTTTTGTTGGTGTTGGGTTACTTGCATTTATCATTCCAGTTGATAAAATAATGCAACTTTTTACTGGTGAACAAGACAACGGAATTGGATTGTTTGAAGGAAAAGATGTGGTTTCTCAAGATTGGGGATATGAATTAAGATTAATGAATGCTCAAAATAGAGCCAGACAAAACAGCAAAGATTCTGGAGGAGAAGGTATTCTTAAAGACGAAGAAGAAGATAAAATTCTACAAAGTGTTTGGAACACCATGATTTCTGAAAAAATACATGACCTTGAAATTGAAAAACTTGGAATTGGAATTTCTTCTGGCAAAAAAGGAGAGCTTAACTTAGGTATCTTAAACCCTAATGCTCCTGTAAATTCTTCACTAAAAGATGCTTTTACAGAAAATGGAGTTTACACAGCCGACTCATTTGCCGTTTGGAAAAGAAAAGTTATTGACCCTCTTTTAAATACAACAAAAGGGAAACAAGATCTTAAAGCATATTATGAAGACCCACTAAATCAGGAGAGAAAAAGATACAAATATCTCGCAATGATGAAAAATGGAGTGATTGGATCTTACCAAGAAGCTAAAAGACTTTTCACTGAGGAAAACACTAAAGCAACCATAAAGTATGTCTTTAAAAGTTATGATGACATTAATGACAGTTTAGTGAAGGTTAATGACGAAAATTTAAAAGAATATTTTAATACCCATCGATATAAAAACGTATGGAATCAAACCAACGAAGTTCGTTCTTACGACTATGTTGTTTTCAATATTTCTCCATCACTCAAAGATCAAGAAAATGCAATGAAAAACCTTGAATCTTTAAAATTAGATTTCAAAAACGCAATTAATGATTCAATGTTTGTGGTAAACAATGCTGAAACTCCAACGGTAAACATTACACCTTACGGTGCTCAACCTACTGGAATGTATTCTAACAAACCTTACTCTGGCGGAAAGTATTCTGCAGCTATTGATGCACAGATTGATACTGCTAAAAAAGGAGATGTTATTGGACCTTTCTCGATGCCAAACCAAAACGTTTTACAGCTTGTTAAAGTATTTGACACTGGCGAGCAAGATGAAGCATCTGTTAGACATATTTTAATTAAATCTTCTGGAGATGGAAGTTCAGATGATCTATTAAAGAAAAAACTAGCTGACAGTATCATGTTTGCAGTTAGAAGAGATACAAGTAAATTCACATCCTTAGTGCTAAAATATTCTGAAGACCCAGGATCTGCATCTACTGGAGGAGTTTATAAGGGATTCCCTAGAGACCAAATGGTAACAGAGTTTAACGACTTTAGTTTTGACAAAAAAGTAGGAACTGTTGGTGTAGTTAAAACTCAATTTGGATATCATATTATTGAGGTTTTAAACCAAGAAGTTGGTTCATTTAAAAAAATTGCAGTTGTTGACTATAAACTTTCTGTAAGTGAAGAGACCCAAGAGGCTTTTTACGCTTCTTCTGCTGTGGATTTCTATAATAAAGCTAAAGAAACCTCTTTTGAAAAAGCTGCTGAAGAATTTGGCTTGCAAGTTAAGAAATCAGGATATGTTCCTTTAACTTACCCTGATGGACAAGGTAACAATGGAGCGTTTGGACCAGCTGAATTAAAAAGAAATTTGAACATTGTTAAATGGGCATTTAACAACAAAGTTGGTTCAATCATGGAACCTGAATACATTTCAAACAACGAGCAACTAGTTGTATGTTCTTTAGAAGAAGTTATTCATGAAAATGATGTTACATTTAGTAACATTAAATCTTTAATGGAACCTAGGTTAATCAATGAGCTTAAAGCAGAATATTTTAACCAGCAATTAGACAGTAGTTCAAATATAAATGACATTGCTTTAAAGCTTGGGGTTATTGTTGAAGATGCTGAGCTATCTTATTCTTTTGTGAATTTAAAAAACAATTACCAATCAGTTGCAGAACCTAAATTATTAGCTACAGTTTTCAACACTGAAGAAGGATCTACTTCAAAATTAATTGAAGCGAATGAAGGAATTTATGTTATTCAGGTTATTTCAAAAACAGATGCAGCCGTGCCTGTAGATTTAACAACGAAGACTGCTGAATCTACAGAAACTCTTAGAGGAATTGTTGAGCAATGGTATTACTACTCACTTTACAAAGCTTACGGAGCTAAAGACAATAGATTAAAAAGAAATATTATCCAATAAATTAGAGTTTCAATCTATCTAATTTTCTGTATTGAATAGCTTCGGCTATATGTTTAACTTGAATGTATTTAGAAGAATCTAAATCTGCAATTGTTCTTGCCACCTTTTTTATTCTTGTAAAAGATCTTGCTGATAAATTCATTTTTTCAGTTGCTTTTTCTAAAAGTAGTAATGACTCATTATCCAGCTTACAATAGATTTCCATAAGAGATGGCGTTAATTGTGCATTATTATATATTTTAAACTTCTTATATCTGCTGACCTGTTTATTTCTAGAGTTAATCACTCTTTTTTGCACACTTAAACTAGTCTCTTCAACTGTTTCTTTGGACAAATCTTCAAAAGATACTGGAAGAACTTCTATTTGAATATCTATTCTATCCAATAAAGGACCGCTTAATTTATTCAAATAACGCTTTATTTTGTATAATTCCTCAGGTCGTTCTAAATCTAAATCATAAAACCCTCCATTAGGCGATGGGTTCATTGCTCCTACAAGCATAAAGTTAGCTGGGTAGTCTATACTCTTCCTAGTTCTAGAAATAGTAATTCGCCTATCTTCAATAGGTTGTCTTAAAACTTCTAAAGCCCCCCTTTTAAATTCTGGCAATTCATCTAAAAATAAAACACCATTATGTGACAAAGATATCTCTCCCGGCATGGGGTTACTTCCACCACCAGAAAGCGCAACATTTGAGACTGTATGATGTGGACTTCTAAATGGTCTTTTATTTATAACTCCATCTTCAGAGTTAATTAAACCTGAAATAGAATAAATCTTTGTTGTTTCTATGGCCTCATTAATTGATAAAGGGGGCAATATTCCTGGCAATCTTTTGGCCAGCATAGATTTACCTGAACCTGGCGGCCCTATTAACAAAATATTATGATTTCCTGCTGCTGCAATTTCCAAAGCTCTTTTAACCTGTTTTTGTCCCTTAACTTCATTGAAGTCTAATTCAAATGTTTTCTTTTGTGGTAATAAGGGCGTGCGATCTGTTTTATACATTTTTAAACCCCCATTAAAATGTTGGATAATTTCCATAATATTTTCAGCTCCATAAACATCAATCCCTTTAATAAGTGCCGCTTCTTTAGCATTATTAGATGAAAGTATCACACCCTTAAACCCATGCTCTTTGGCATACGATGCAATTGACAACACCCCTTTAATTGATCGGATAATTCCATCAAGAGCAAGCTCTCCCATAATTATGTAATCTTGAATTTGATCAATATTATTGATTTGATTTGATGCAGTAAGAATAGCAACGGCAATGGGAAGATCGTATGCACTACCCTCTTTTTTAATGTTAGCTGGGGCTAAGTTGATTGTTATTTCTTTTACCGGAATTCTAAACCCTACATTTTGTAAAGCTGCCGATATTCTTTGATGACTTTCTTTTACTGCGTTATCAGGTAAACCAACCATGTAGATTTTAGCACCTCTATTAATATTTACCTCAACTGTGATTAATTGTGCATCTATACCATTTAAGGCACACCCATAAACTTTTGTTATCATTACTTTTTTATGGCAAAGAAATAAGCCATGAACATAAATTTTTTACGCAGAAAATTAATTCGCAAGTTCATTAGAAATGACAGATTTAAAAGACTCAATGGTGTAATCTATATCATCATAAGACAAAGCATCATTTAAAAAATAGCTTTCAAAA
>JAQWSL010000102.1 GCA_029243225.1 Flavobacteriales bacterium | reverse complement strand
ATTTTATTTACTAACTCATCTTCAAAATTAGAGTTGAACTCTAACTTAATTTTATTAAGGTCAATTTTTTTTAAATCTTTTTGAAAACTAGATTTAATGTTTATTTGTTGCTCGTTGTATCTTATTAGATCCTCATAATGTTGAATAATGTTGCTTAGGTGAGGGTAAAGTTCTACCTGGTCAAAAGACTTTTTAATTTTTTGAAGATAAGCTAGAAGGATGTATTTTTTGTATTCAAAATCAATCCACCCCTCAACAAACCAGTTTTTAGTAAGGTTGTCCATGTATATGTGATTTTAAATAAATACGACAATGAAAAGGAATAGTTCTAGAGAGTTACAAATAGTTATTAACTATTTATGTTGATCTTTTTTTAACCGACCAGTAAAATTTAAATTTTGCTATTTCTTCATTTTTTTTATTGTATCCTACCATATTGGTTTCAATTTCAACACCCTCTCCTGTTTTTATTGTTTTAATGATGGCTTTTTTAACTAAATCTCCATCATTACAAATAAAAGTTGTTTTACCGGTTGCTTTTTTTAAAAAAACACCTTCTGTTTTGGAAACAAGCATGGAGATACTGGGTTTTTGGTTGTATGTGTATAACAAAACTAAAGCGCCAGAACTCATTTCTGCAGCCATTCCTAAAACAGCCCAAAAAGTAGATTTAAAAGGATTTTTATTTAGCCATTTATAAGGAACTTCGACATGACATTTCTCTAGATCTAGTTCTTTGATTTTCATTCCAGATAAGTATCCCATTGGAAGTATGCTAAAAAGATGAAGTCTAAATTTCCAAGACTTTTTAAAGTTCTTTTTAATATACTCTAGATTTGATTGACTGAAATATTCCATTTTTAAATATATGTAATATTTAAAGAAGGTGAATTTTATTCAGTAGAATTTTGGTAAATACTCAACCAATCATTTTTTTGAAAATCAACAAAAAGTTTGAATAGATTCTCTCCATAAAAAAAATCATTGATGTATATAATGCCGTATTGTTGGAGTATCTGAAGTTGAGGCCAGCTTGGATGTGATTTGTGTTGACTGTACCCTTCAACAATCATTGTTGGAGTAGGAAAACAGTTTGGAGGGCAGTTTGGATTTCTATTGTAACGAAGTGTCCATAAGTCATGAATATTCATCCCATTTTTATTTTTGCAATCAGTTGAGTCATATTTATAAAGACATTCTTTAACTCCGTATTTTTCAAATAAATTAGTTCCAATATCATTTGCTCTAGAAGTTTGTTTACCCATTCCAACTCTGATAAATTCGGCAACTGTAATAAATTTTGTTGAAATTATTTTACCGTTATTTTCAGATATTATGGCAAAGTTAATGTAGCTATTATTGTGACCAGGGTTTATTGATATGGCCAAATGATAATTTACTCCGCTTGGTGGTGTATTAAAAGAGTAGTTAATGGTGGAGAAAACTGTAAGTTGACCAAAAATAAAAATGAAGGTTAATATGGTATTACGCCAAAACATAGTTAAATCTGAGTAGCTAATTTAGTGATTTACAATAACAAATTCAAAATCAACCTATTAAGTGCTAGAATTTAATTAAATTATTAGGGTTGATACAGTAGTTTAATGGAATGTCATGCTCCTCTGGAATGATTTTTTTTTCAGGATTGAAATAGGAAACTCCAATTAGCCTGCATTTTTCACTACATTTTTCTAAAATTCTATCATATATTCCTTTTCCATACCCAATTCTGTTACCATTTTCATCATAAGCAAGAAGAGGAATTATTAAGGTGTTAAAAATGGAAATTTCAACTTCTTTGTAGATAGTTGGTTTTGGTATTTGATAGTCGCCAGTTTCAAAAATTGAGTTATTTAAAATCTCAACATGCTTTACGGAATTATTTGTTGAGTTATAAATAGAGGTTCCAATTGTGAAATCGCTATTTCTTAAATGTTTAATAAATGGCCAAATGTCAACTTCTATTTTAGATTTAATTGGCAAAAATAGATGAACATTTCCTGTAGAAATAATCTTAAGCTCATCATTAATACTACTATTGTATGAGTTCAATTGAGCATTTGTTAACGACTTTCTTAATTGAGTGTATTTTATTCGATATTCCTTCTTGCTTATTTCCATTTAATGTTACAGCCGATACTTGGTAATTGTTCAAAGTCTAATGTTCTATTTTCTAGTATGTAGTTTAACACCTTTCTCATGTCTTTCCCATCATTTTCAATTTCGTTTCCCGGTCTAGAACCATCAATTTGACCTCTATATATACATGTTGAGTTTTTGTCAAAAACACTAAAGTCTGGTGTGCATGCTGCATCATAAGCTTTAGCAACTTCCTGAGTTTCGTCATATAAATAATGAAATGGGAAATTACTATCTATTGCTAATACTTTCATTTTATCCGGAGAGTCATCTGGATAGTTTTCTACATCATTAGCGCTAATAGCAACAAACCCTATTTCTTTGCTCATGTAATCTTCAGCTAAAGACACTAATTGGTCAATAACATGTACAACAAACGGGCAATGGTTGCAAATAAACATTACAACAACCCCATTTTTTAAAGTAACATCAGAAAGGGTGATATTTTTACCTGAAACAACATCAGGTAAAGTGAATTCAGGAGCCTTAAAACCTAAAGGTATTTGAGTGGTTGGAGTTCGTGCCATTTATTTTTTTCTTCAAATTTAATCAAGGATTATAAAAGATGCATTAAATTGTGTTTAATTAAATAGTAATATTAATTAATTATAAAACTTAGCTTAAAAAAATGAAATTTTATTCTGTATTCTTTTCAATTTTATTTTCAATTAATTTAACAATTGCGCAAGATTTTCAAAAAGATTCTATTCAGCTTAAATCTATTTATAATCAAGTGTTAAACGATGGAAATGTACACGAGAATTTAAGATCTTTATGTAAAGATGTAGGGCATCGTTTAAGTGGCTCTGCCGGAGCTGCTAAAGCTGTTAATTGGGGAGAAAGGTTGTTGAGAAAATATGATCTCGATAGTGTTTGGCTACAAGAAGTAATGGTTCCTCATTGGGTTAGGGGAGATGTTGAAAGGTTAGATTTTATTAGTGGAAATAAAATTTATAAAACCAATTGTACTGCCCTAGGAGGTTCTATAGGTACTAATAATTCTGTGCTTTCAGGTGAAGTTGTAGAAATACACTCTTGGAAAGAAATGGAGGAACTTGGGAGTGAAAAAATTAGTGGAAAGCTTGTTTTTCTAAATCGTCCAATGAACCCGTCATACATTACAACTTTTCATGCTTATGGAAGTTGTGTTGATCAACGCCATCAAGGGGCAGCAGAAGCTGCTAAATATGGTGCAATTGGAGTTATTGTGCGATCCATGACTTTGAAATTTGACAATAACCCTCATACAGGCTCTATGGGTTATAAAGAAGGAATTGATAAAATTCCTGCTCTTGCAGTAAGTACTGTGGATGCTCATAATTTAAGCGAAATGCTAAAGTCAGACCCTCAATTAATTGCTAAAATGAAATTGAATTGCCAAACACTTCCAGATGTTTTGTCTTACAATGTGATTGGAGAAATTAGGGGTTCCGAATTTCCAGAAAAGGTCATAGTTGTTGGTGGTCATTTAGATTCTTGGGATATTGGTGAAGGTGCTCATGATGACGGTGCAGGTGTTGTTCAAAGCATAGAAGTAATGAATCTATTTAAAAAGCTTGATATTCGTCCTAAGCATACTATAAGATGCATATTGTACATGAACGAGGAAAATGGAAATAGAGGTGGTAAAACCTATGCAAGTTTTGTTAAGAATAAAGGAGAGCAACATCTTATGGCTATAGAATCAGATAGAGGTGGATTTAGCCCTAGAGGTTTTAGTGTAGATGGTAGCGATAGTCAGCTTGCTGTAATTCAAACTTTTGAGAAGTTATTTGAACCATACCAGCTACATTTATTTAAAAAGGGCTATGGTGGAGTAGATATAGGACCATTAAGAGACGGTAAAATTTGTTTAATTGGTCTTGTTCCTGATTCTCAACGTTATTTTGATTTTCATCATGCTCCTACAGATGTTTTTGAAAATGTTAACAAAAGAGAACTTGAGCTTGGCTCTGCAGCTCTTTCGTCAATAATCTACTTAATTGACATGTATGGTTTTAAATCAACAGGATTTAATCAATAACTCTTCCTGCAAACTGAAATTTGGGAAACCAGTATGTGTTACTTGTTACGTTAGAAATAATAATTCCCTTGCTAGAAGAAGCATGAATCATTTTTAATTCTTCTGCTCTATTTTTTATTGCAATTCCAACATGAGTGATTTTGTTTTTTGATGCTCCAAAAAATAGTAAATCACCATCCTTAATGTTTTTAAACTTTACACTTTTAGCATAATTTGATTGGTCTTTGGCAGTTCTTGGGAGCTTTAGCCTGTAATTAAGGAAAACGTCCTTAGTAAATCCTGAGCAGTCAAAACCATTCCGAGTGTTTCCCCCATACAGATATGGAATACCAAGATAGGTTTTAGCATAATTAATAACAGTTTGTTCATTGTTGTAAACTGTTGTTTTCTCAGTTTCAATAATAGCTAAATTGTCATAACTGTTAGCAGAGTTATTATATATTTTTTTATAAGATTCGTATAGCTTTCTTGATTCATCTAATCTGTTTTTGTTTTTTAATTTAGCTATGTCTCTTTCTAATTTTTTTTTATGATTAATCGAATAAATAGTAGCTATAGAAAATTCAATTTTGTTCTCATCTAGTATTAAAGCGGTTTTGTTACTCAATGAAAATAATATAATAAAATCCAAATCCTTTTCTAAAAGGTAAGATGAAAGAGAGCTGTATAAAGAGTAAATATTATTGTTGCCAAGATTATTTTTCTTAATTGCTCTTTTGCATTTTCTTTCTACAATTCTATAATTACCCTGTTTAAACAAAAGGTTTAGCTTGTCAATTTTTTTTGTTTGACTAGGTATTATTATTGTAAATAATAGAATTACAGCAGTAACTAAAATTTTCATATTACAAAGTTCAATAAAATCATTTCTTATTCGAAAGTTATATTATACGAGTTCCCACATTAAATTGTTAATTTTAAGGCATATAAATTTCAAAATGAAAGATAAAGTCACTTTAGATATTTTAGCATTTGCTGCCCATCCAGACGATATTGAATTAGCTGCTTCTGGCACATTAATCAAACACATTTCTATGGGTAAAAAAGTTGGTGTAGTTGATTTAACTAAAGGGGAACTGGGTACAAGAGGAACGGTTCAAGAGAGAACAACAGAAGCTGCAGTGTCTTCTAAGATTATGGGTCTTACAACAAGGGTTAATCTTGGCTTACGAGATTGTTTTTTTGATGAAAATGAACAGGATTTATTAAAGATTGTAGAGCAAATTAGAAGGTTTAACCCTAAGATTGTTTTGTGTAATGCTATTAATGATAGGCATCCAGATCATTCAAGAGCTAGTCGTTTAGTTTCTAGAGCTTGCTTTTTAGCTGGTTTACAAAAAATTCAATCAAATTTTAATGGAACTCAACAAGTTGCTTTTAGGCCAGACGCAGTTTATCATTACATCCAAGATCGTTGGGTAGATCCAGACTTTATTGTTGATGTAACTGCTCATTACGACAAAAAAATTCAATCAATACTTGCTTTTAAATCGCAATTTTTTAATCCTGACAGTGTTGAACCGGACACACCTATATCTTCTGAAGGTTTTATAGATTATATAAAGGCTAAAGACATGGTTTTGGGTAGGTTTATTAATGCCAAATATGGTGAAGGGTTTACAGTTGAACGATTTTTCGGGGTAGAGGATATTACAAAACTTAAATAAATAAATTTTAACACATGAAATATTTTACTTTAACATTATTAGCAATTTTTTTAATTAGCTGTAATAGTGAAGAACCAGTTTCTCAAGCTGCTGAATCTATTATGGTGATGGATGAATTGAAGAAAGAGAATTTGCAACTTAATAGAGAAATTATTGGCAGAGATTCTTTGGTTAACAATTACGCAAAATCAATAAATGAAATAAGAACTAATCTTGCTAAAATTAGAAATCAAGAAGAGCTTATCTTACAGCAGAGAAATAACCCAGAAAACCTTTCTGTAGACAATACTAATTTACTTGAAGAGATTCAGCTAATAGGACAGCTAATGATAGATAACAAAGTAATAATTAAAAACTTAAGTGCTGGGCTCGAAAACTCTGATGGTCAGTTAATTGAGCTAGAAAAACTTGTCACTTCATTATCTGAAGATGTTCAGAAAAAAAACATGGAAATATATTATCTTCAAGAAGAGTTGGAAAACATGGATGCCTCATTTTCTGAACTTTTTAAGCAGTACAACCAAAGGTTAGATGAGTTAGATAATGTGAACGACATTTTAAATACAGCTTGGTTTACATTTGGTTCGAAAAATGAATTGTTAGCTAATGGAGTAATTACTAAAGAAGGTGGTTTTATAGGTATTGGTAAGAATTCTGTTTTAAAAGATGATTTTAATAAGTCTTACTTTAATGAGGTAAAGATTGATGAGCTTAACGAGATACCTATGGGTGTTAAAACTGCCAAACTTATTACATCTCATCCCTCAAGTTCTTACAAATTGGAAGGTGAAGGTAAAGTTGATAAACTTGTTATTCTAGATGCTGCAATTTTTTGGGGGAATTCAAAATACCTTGTTGTTGAGGTGAAATAGCTAAATATGATTTTAAAAATGGATAATTTTAAAAAGAAAATTTTTATTTTTTTCAAATTACCTTTGTTTTTAATTTTTGTTTCATGTGAACAAGAGCTTATTCAGGTTGTTGAAGTTACATCGCCTTATGAAACTGTAAACGACAAACTAAAAAAGGTCGTTAAGCCATTAGGTGTTTCTGCTCTTAGAGAGTTTTATGCCTTTAATAATGATAATCTAATTTGGATAAACGATAGCTTAATTTTTAATGAAAAAGCTGGCAATTTAATTGAAACATTAAATAATGCAGAGAATTATGGTTTGGTTTCTAGCTCATATCTAGGTGCTTATGATTTAAATGAACTTTCACCTATTTCTAAAGACACATTACTCTCTTCTGTTTTTATAGATTTTATTTATGATTTGAATTGCGGTGTTTTTCCAGATAAGATTTTAACTTCTCCATTTCCTGCTGCTGTTAGAAATAAAGAAGAGTTGGTGGCTAGATTGGCTGAAATGGTAGATACATCTTCCATCGAAGAAATAATATTTAGTTGTAGCCCTAGGCATTCTCAGTACATTACACTATTAACAGCTTTAAAAAAATATAATTTAAGAACAAAATTAGTTGCAGATCAAGTAAATGTTCCGTCTAATAAAAAAGATTCTCTTAATTACCTTAGCTATGCAGCAAAAGCATTAGTAATTCATGGTTTTTTAGATTCTGAAAATGTTTCTGACTCTATAATTATTTCTAGGGTTAAGGATTTTCAGTTTGAGCATGGCTTAAATTCTGATGGGGTTGTAGGAACAAAAACAGCAAAATTGCTTTCTAAGAGTCCTTTTTCATATTTTTTAAGTGCAGCATTGGCTTTAGATAAATGGAGGAAAAAAGATATTTGGTCCCAGAATCGAATTGATATTAATATTCCAGGTTACAAACTCAGGTATTTTCAAAATAATGAATTAGTTAGATTGCACAAAGTCATTATTGGAAATGTTAAAGCTCAAACCATTGAAATTTTAGATAGTGTAGAATATTTAGTTGTTTATCCTTATTGGTATGTTCCTAGAAGTATAATCAATCATGAAATGTTGCCAAAAGCAAGAAAGGATTCTACATATTTTAAAAGGAAAGGTTTTGAAATTTTAAAAGGGAGAACACTGGTTGATTCTGATAACATTGATTATAATTCTTCCTTTAGCTATACGGTAAGGCAAAAAGGGGGGAGTTCAAATGCATTAGGCTTGGTTAAATTTATTTTTCCTAACCCATCGAGTATATATTTACACGATACTCCCTCAAAAAAGCTATTCAATAAAGAGGTTAGGGCGTTTAGCCATGGGTGTATAAGACTTCAAGATCCTTTAGATCTAGCTTACGTTGTTTTGGAAGATGATCAAAGCAAATACAATAAAGAAAAAGTGAGAAAGATTATTGAAAACAAGGAGCGTACAAGATTGAATTTAAATAATAAACTTACCATATACATTCATTACACATTGGCTAGTGTGTTAGACTCTAGTATAGTTTTCCATGAAGATGTATACAATAAAGAAAAAGAGTCGCTTAAAGTGCTTAAAAAGATGTTTCAGAAGGAAATCCCTCTTCAGTGATCATAAGCTCTTTCCCTTTTTTTAGAATTTTTGATTGTAATAAATATTTATTGTCTGGGTAATAGATGAAAAAACAACTTCCATTTTTAATTTTTGATATTATTTTTTCGTAACCACTAATTGGTAGTGCAGGGCATCCAAAACTTCTACCAAGTCTTCCGTGCTCCTTAATAAAATCATAACTTACGTAATCTGCTTTATGAACTACAATGTCTCTCACTCTTGCCTTAGAATTACAATATTCAAGCCCATCCATTCTCATAGAGAGTCCATTTCCACCATCATATGTTTCTGCAGTTGTGTAAAATCCTAGGCTTGTTTGATAGCTGTTTACTGTATTTGAAAAATATTTAGCAAACTCGCTTCCAGTATTTTTACCATGAGCTATTAAGGTTTTTGCAATTAATTTTTTTTCTTTTACATCAATTAAAAAGTAACGTTCTTTATTCGCACTTAAAGACATGTCTACAATAGATAAATATCTTGAATTCTTTAGTTTTCCGTTTTTAAGCAAGTGAAAGTAGCCAGTTAATGATTTATGAAAAATGTCATAATCTAGGCTTAGATTATCGATTTGGGAATATAATTTTTTAGAATAATCATCTATTTTAAGAGGTTTATTTGTGCTGTTAAGAAATAATAGCAAGCAAATAAAACTTAATGAATATGTCCAAATTGTCTTCATATTTTTGGCAAATATATATTATTTATCAATTATATTCTCGGGCTGTTATAAATAGAAATAAGGTGTAATGTGTTAATAAACAGCAGTATTAACTGTTTAGTGCAGTTCTTATTTTCATTGCTTTTTTTAGAATAGGTTCTAAGTTGTCTAAATTTAGCATTGTGTGAGGATCACTTTTTGCATCTGCAGGATTGGGGTGGGTTTCAATAAAGAATCCATCTGCACCAGTAGAAATTGCACTTAAAGCAATAGCTTCAATAAGAGATGGGTCGCCACCTGTTACACCACTTGTTTGATTTGGCTTCTGTACAGAGTGTGTGCAATCCATTATTACAGGAGCTCCAAGCTGTTTCATTTTGAAAATTGATGTGGCATCAACAATTAAGTCATTGTATCCAAAGCTATTTCCTCTTTCACAAAGCCATGCATTGTTGTTTCCTGTAGATTTAACTTTTTCTAATGCAAATTGCATAGACTCTGGAGACATAAACTGTCCTTTTTTAATGTTAACACCTAAGCCAGAATTTCCTGCTGCAATTAAAAGTGATGTTTGTCTACATAAAAATGCAGGTATTTGTAAGTGTTGAACATATTTTGAAACATTCTCTACTTCATAACTTTCATGAATGTCTGTTATTGTTTGAACACCAATTTTTTCTCCTATTTCTTTAAGAATGTTAAGCGCTTTTGTATCTCCGATTCCTGTAAAGCTATCTAATCTTGATCGGTTTGCTTTTCTGTAGCTCCCTTTAAAAATAAAATTTATATCTAAAGACTTACAAATCTTGTTTACATGATTTGCAATTAATAATGATGTTTCCATGTCTTCTATTGCACATGGTCCAGCGATTAAAGTGAATTTATTCATTTTCTTTAGCTTTTTTTCCAAGATATCCGCTATGATGTCTTTTAGCGTAATCAGACTTGTTGAAACCGATTTTTTCCATCATGCTAACAACTAAAACATCCCCAACTACTGTCATTACTGTAGTAGATGTTGTTGGTGTTAACCCTAATGGGCAAATTTCTTCAGGATTACCTGTATGAAGAGTAATGTCTGCTAAATTGCTTAATGGACTCTCTTTTTTTCCTGTTAATGCGATAATTGGAATGCCATCATGTAGTTGCTTAACTAATGTGTTAAATTCTAAAACTTCCCTTGTTTTTCCAGAGTTTGAAATTAACAATAAGGTGTCATTAGTTTGAACCAATCCGAGATCTCCATGCTGAGCTTCGCTTGGATGAATAAATACTGCAGGTGTACCTGTAGAAGATAGAGTAGTTGCAATGTTCATACCTATTTGGCCAGCTTTACCCATTCCACTAATTACAAGTTTACCTCCCTTGTCATGAACTCGGTCGACTAAGATTGCTATGGCTTTTTCAATAACTCCATCTATAGGAATATTTCGAATTGCTTCAATTTCTAGCTCAATTAGTTGCTTAATTTTAGTTTTCAAATTTTGAAATTTTTACAAAAATAGATATTCTCAATTACCTTTTAACTTAAAAAGTTCACGAACTTTATTAAGATCATCAATTGTGTCTACGGGTTGACTAAATTCTTTTGTAATGGCAACTTTAATTTTGCCTCCATTTTCCAACCACCTTAACTGTTCTAGTCTTTCAAATTTTTCTAGAACACTTGAATTTAATGAGCAAAATTTAGTCAATGAATTTACAGTAAATGCATATAGACCTATGTGCTGAAGGTATGCATGATGATTCGTCCATTTATTTTGATCTATGTCTCTTAAAAAAGGTATAGGGTGACGACTAAAATATAGTGCAAAACCTAGCGAATCTTTTACAAGGTAAACTTTACCACTTTCGAGTTTAGAACCTTTTTCTAATTCAAGTCCAAGAGTGGCAATGGTGGTTTCTTTGTCATTAAAGCAGCTAATGAGTTGTTCAATGTGATTCTTGTTTAAAAGTGGTTCATCCCCTTGTATATTAATGATTATTTTGGGAGTTAAATTCTTTTTATTTTGCCAACTCTCGTATGCTTCTAAACACCTGTTTGTACCATTTTCATGGTCTTGGCGAGTCATTTCAACTTCTCCTCCAAAACTTTTTACACAATTGGCAATTCTTTTATCATCTGTAGCAACAATTACATGTTCTAAAATTTCTTGAGCTCTTTGATAAACGTGTTGAATCATCGGTTTACCGGCAATTAATGCAAGAGGTTTTCCCTCAAGACGGCTAGAGTTAAACCTTGCAGGAATTATGCCCAATACATTTGATTTTTTAACGTTCATAGTTTCAAAAATAAATATAAAATGTTGATTTAATCAATCAATTTACTTGATCTCTATTATTATTTCGTATGCTGAGATTGATTATTTTTGAATATGAGTTTAAATGAGCTTAAAAAATACATCAACACAAAACGAAGAGACTTTGCTGATAAACCATTGAATGAGCAAGAAACTTCTAATAATCCTTTTGATCAATATGCTATTTGGTTCCAAGAGGCATTAGCTGCTGAAATCTTGGATCCTTATGCTGCTTGTATATCAACGGTAAACCAAAATGGTCAGCCCTCTTCCAGAATTGTTTACATAAGAGATGTAATTGAACAGGGTTTTGTTTTTTATACTAACTATAATTCAACAAAAGGTTTAGACATAGAAGTGAATAAGAATGGTTCGTTTAATATTTTTTGGGGTGAGTTAGAAAGACAGATTAGAATTAATGGTGAAATTGAGAAAGTGAGTGCAGAAGTTTCTGATGCTTATTTTAGTTCAAGGCCAAGAGCGAGTCAATTGGGTGCATGGGCTTCTTCTCAAAGCAGTGAGTTGAAAAGTAGAGAAGAATTAACTCATAAATTAAATGAAATTACTAAACAGTTTGAAGGCAAGACTGTTCCTCGACCAATTCATTGGGGTGGTTATCGTCTTGTTCCAAATTTAATTGAGTTTTGGCAGGGTAGGCCTAGTAGATTACATGATAGAATAGTTTATACTAAAATAAATGACAAATGGGAAAGAAGTCGTTTGTCTCCATAGCTGATACGTATTTTGATAGATTTCCTTCTTTAGATAATAATTTAGGCTCACTTGCTAATCAAGAATTAAAATTAATTGTTGTCATTCCCTCTTATGACGAACCTCAATTAATATCCTCAATTAACTCACTATTGAGTGCTGCAAATGGTGTTCAATTTATAATTGAAGTTATAGTTGTGGTTAATCATTCTAAGTTATCTGAAAATAAGGTAGTTAGTCAAAACTTAAAAAGCATAAAAGAGCTTCAGGAGATTCCTAAATGTGAAAATTTTAATGTACATTGGATTTACTGTCCAGACATGGATCCAAAACACGCTGGTGTAGGTTGGGCAAGAAAAATAGGAATGGATCAAGCATTAAGAAGGTTTGCAGCAATTAATTATGATGGTCTTATCTGTTGTTTTGATGCGGATTCAAAAGTTGATAACAATTATTTTTCTTCTTTATGGAAAGCTTTTGAAAATGATTCTTTTAATGGAGCATCTATTCATTTTGAGCACCCATTATATGGAGATGAATTTGATGCATCAATTTATAAAGAAATTGCTTTGTATGAAACACATTTAAGGTACTACAAGAATGCGCTTTCTTATTGTGGTTTTCCGTATGCTTTTCATACTGTAGGTAGCTCTATGGTTGTAAAAGCTTCTGCTTACGCTAAACAAGGTGGTATGAATAGAAGGAAAGCGGGTGAAGATTTTTATTTTATTAATAAAATTATTGCTTTGGGTGATTATTCTGAAATTTATTCAACTAAAGTTATTCCGTCTCCTAGAGTTTCAGATAGAGTTCCTTTTGGAACAGGAAGAGCAATTAAGGAATCATTAGCAGGGTATAAAGACCTTTCAAAAACATACGATTTTGAAATTTTTAAAATTATTAAAAGTTGGGTAAATCAAGTAATATCTGAAAACACTTACGATTATTATTTATTCAGTACTGAAATGAAATCATTTATACCAGAGGATCAATGGAATATGAAGTTTGGTCAGTTAAAGAAAAATACTTCATCAATAACAGCTTTCAAGCATCGTTTTTTTCAAGTATTTGATGCTTTTTGGACTCTTAAATGTGTTCACTTTTTAAGAGATAATTATTTTTCAGATTCCGATTTACTTACTAATTCAAATAAGTTGTTTAATGAGTTTGAAATTGATAAAGCTTTAAATATTGATGTTGCTATATCTAGTTTCAGAAATTTAGATAAAAATTAGGGGACCTAAAAGGTCCCCATAAGTAATAACAACAATTAATATTTATTTCAATGAGTCAACTACTGCTTTGAATGCATCTGGATGATTCATTGCTAAGTCAGCTAAGGTTTTTCTATTTAATTGAATTCCTTTAGCATTTACTTTTCCAATAAATTCAGAATAGCTCATTCCGTGTAATCTTGCAGCAGCATTGATTCTTTGAATCCATAGTGCTCTGAAATTTCTCTTTTTCTGTCTTCTGTCTCTATAAGCGTACTGAAGACCTTTTTCTACAGCATTTTTCGCTACTGTATGTACGTTTTTTCTTCTTCCGAAGTAACCTTTGGCAAGTTTTATAACTTTTTTTCTTCTTGCTTTAGCGGCTACACTGTTTACTGATCTAGGCATAATTTTAAGTTTTTTGGTAAGTAGCGTTAGTTTAACTAAGCTTATCTTTTATTTTTTTGACTATTTACCGGGTTTAACATTTAATAACCAAGAATATGTTTAAGCACAAAGTTGTACTTTGATATTCTTTAAATCCGACTTATGAACTAAAGTAGCTTTAGTCAGGTTTCTTTTTCTTTTAGTTGCTTTTTTAGTCAAAATGTGACTTTTAAAAGCATGCTTTCTTTTAATTTTTCCAGAACCAGTAAATTTAAATCTTTTCTTGGCACTGGAATTGGTTTTCATTTTTGGCATTGTACTATGTATTGTGTTGTTATTACTTTTTTTATTTCTTTTTAGGGTTAATCATTATTATCATTTTCTTTCCTTGAAGGTCTGGCATTGATTCTACAACTCCATAATCTTCCAATTCTTGAGCAAATTTTAATAACAATATTTCACCTCTATCTTTAAATACGATTGATCTTCCTTTAAAGAAAACAAATGCTTTTAATTTAGATCCTTCTGAAAGGAATTTTTTAGCATGATTTAATTTAAATTGAAAATCGTGATCATCTGTGTTTGGACCAAATCTAATTTCTTTTAATACTACTTTAGATTGCTTAGACTTTAATTCTTTTTGTTTCTTTTTTTGCTCATAAAGAAACTTTTTGTAATCAATAATCTTGCATACCGGTGGAGTAGCATTTGGAGATATCTCTACAAGGTCTAATTCTAACTCTTCGGCCATTTGTACAGCTTTAGAGGTAGGGTAAACACCTTGCTCAATTCCTTCACCTACAACTCTAACTTCAGGAACTCTAATTCTCTCATTTATTCGGTGTGGATCTTCTTTAAAAACCCTTGCACCTCTTGGTCTTCTTGGTCTAATTATTACTTTACTTTAGTTAAACATTAATTTTCAAATTGAATCAACTTATCATCAATTTCTTTTTTAATGATTTGAGCAAATTCATCAATTTTAAATGTGCCTAAATCACCTTTTCCTTGTTGTCTTACTGAAACGCATTTTTCCGAAGATTCTTTCTCTCCTATAATAAGCATAAAAGGGATTTTATTTACTTCGGCATCCCTAATTTTTCTGCCTATTTTTTCGTTTCTCTGGTCAACAAGACCGCGAATATCGTAATTTTTTAGCAGTTTCAAAACTTCTTCACCATATTCATTGTAATTTTCGCTTATAGGAAGAATTATTATTTGCTCTGGATTAAGCCATAATGGGAATTTACCTGCTGTATGTTCAATTAATAAAGCAATAAACCTTTCTAAAGAACCGAAGGGAGCTCTATGAATCATTACTGGTCTATGTTTAAGGTTGTCTGCACCTGTATATTCTAATTCAAATCTTTCTGGTAAATTATAATCTACTTGTATAGTTCCTAATTGCCAGCTACGATTAAGCGCATCTTTAACCATGAAATCCAATTTAGGACCATAAAAAGCAGCTTCACCATATTCGATTACTGTTTCTAAGTTTTTTTCGGCTGCTGCTTTTAAAATTGCAGCTTCTGCTTTTTCCCAATTTTCTTCAGAACCTATGTATTTTTCTCTATCAACTTTATCTCTCAAGGAAACTTGAACAACAAAGTCTTTAAAATCTAGGGCTTTAAAAACATAAAGCACCAAATCAATAACTTTTTTAAACTCAACTTCTAATTGATCTTGTCTGCAAAAAATATGTGCATCATCTTGAGTAAATCCTCTTACTCTCGTTAAACCATGAAGCTCACCACTTTGCTCATATCTGTAAACAGTACCAAATTCTGCTAATCTTAAAGGCAAATCTTTGTATGATTTTGGTGATGCTTTAAAAATTTCACAATGATGAGGACAATTCATTGGTTTTAGCAAAAATTCTTCTCCTTCGTTTGGGGTGTTAATAGGTTGAAATGAGTCTTCACCATACTTTTCATAATGACCAGAACATACGTATAAATCTTTATGTCCAATATGAGGGGTTGCAACAGGTAGATAACCTGTAGATATTTGTGCTTTTTTCATGAAATCAACTAAACGATCTCTTAAGGCTGCACCTTTTGGTAACCATAAGGGCAAACCAGCCCCAACTCTCTCTGAAAATGTAAAAAGCTCCAATTCTTTTCCTAATTTTCGGTGATCTCTTTTTTTAGCTTCCTCTAAAAGTTCTAGATAGGCAGTTAATTCTTTATTCTTTAAAAATGAAATGCCATAAATTCTTGTGAGTTGTTTGTTCTTTTCATCTCCTCTCCAGTAAGCACCAGCAATATTCATAAGCTTTACTGCTTTAATGAAACCTGTATGAGGAATATGAGGACCTCTACATAAATCTGTGAAGTTTCCTTGCTTGTAAAAAGTAATGTTTCCGTCTTCTAAATCTTCTAATAACTCTAGTTTATATTGATCACCTTTTTTAGTGAAATAATCTATGGCATCTTTTTTTGAAATTTCCGACCTTAAAAACTCGTTTTTTTGTCGAGCCAGTTCAAGCATTTTTTGCTCTACTTTAGGTAAATCTTTCTCAGAAATTTCATAAGAGCCCAAGTCAATATCGTAATAAAAACCGTTGTCTATTGGAGGTCCAATTGCAAGTTTAATTCCAGGATATAATGCCTCTAAAGCTTCTGCCATTAAATGAGCAGAGCTGTGCCACATGGTGGATTTACCTTCTTTATCTTTAAATGTAAGAAGCTTTAAATTAACATCTGCATCTAACTTTCTAGTAAGATCCCAGACTTCTCCATTTATTTCAGCAGCTAAAACATTTCTAGCCAATCCTTCACTTATGCTTTTGGCAACATCAAGTGATGAACTGCCTTTTTCAATCTCTCTAACAGAACCATCAGGTAAAGTAACTTTAATCATTATCTTTTAATTAGGTTGGCAAATATAATTATTTGGTAGGTTATAACTTCTTTATCAATTAAATTATTCATTTAATTTGTATTCATGAATAAAGAGATAATAAAAAAATACGGAGAAACTAATAATTTTGGCCGTCTACTAGGAATGAATTATGAACTCCATGAATCTGGAGATATTCATTATCATGTTAAAATTAATAAAGAACATTTAGCAACTAAAACTGCTGCTCATGGAGGTTTATTAGCAGCAATGATGGATGGTGTTGTGGGAGTGGCTGCTTTAGAGAGAGTCTCAAATAAAGGGAAAGTGGTTTCAACAGTAGAAATGAAATTAAATTTTTTACATCCTGCTTTTTTAAATGATGACTTAATTGGAGTAGGTAAAGTTTTAAAGGAAGGTAAACGAATTATTGTTGTTGAAGGGAAGATATATAACCAAGATAATGTTCTGTTAGCAGTTAGTATTTCAACAATGAATGCTTACCCTTTTGAAAAAAGCG
>JAQWSL010000096.1 GCA_029243225.1 Flavobacteriales bacterium | reverse complement strand
GTTTTCAAGATGCTTACTTAAACTGAATTCGTACAACTCGTTTGCAGGAACTTTCACATAATGCCAACCCTTAACAGAGCTATGGTATTTTCCATGATGGTCATTGCATAGAGTAATAATATTTTGTTTTTCACCTTGAACAAAAAAACCAAGTATTTCTGAAGAATTCCCGTTTTCTGAAAGATAATTTTGGATTCTAATATTCTGACTAAACTGTCCATTAGCTATTAGAATATTAAGGATTAATATTAATGTTAGGTGAATCTTATATTTCATATTTAAATATAGTTAAATAATTTGGTGTTTAGGAATTGAATTCAAGAAATTAAGTTCTCCTTTTAGACGGTTTATTTCACAACATTTTAATTCTAAACCATTTGTTAGGATTATGTATTTTGCTTTTAATTCGAAGTTATATCGCAATGCTTGTTGAAGTACAGAATCATCTAATGAAATACTAGGAGCCTTACATTCAATTACAATTTCAGGCATTCCTTTGTTGTTGTAAATCAATAAATCAAATCTTTTGTTTAGAGAATTAATAGTGATTTTTTTCTCACATATCATTAAACTTTTTGGATAATTATATTCATGATGAAGATATTTCCAGACATGTTGTCTTACATTTTCTTCAGCTGTTAGTATTACCCATTTTTTTCTTAATTCGTCAAAGACTAAAGTTTTATTACCTTCGCTTTTAAGCTTGAAATTATAGTTAGGGAAGGCAAGATTTTGTGTCATAATCAAAAAAAGAATTATAGTACTTGAATTAGTAAATATAATATGGTTTTTAACAAGTTAATAAAGGATATTAAAAATGGACAATACTTGCCCATTTATTTTCTACAGGGAGAAGAACCTTTCTTTATGGATCAGATTTCTAATCTAATACAAGAAACCGTACTGGATGAAGGCGAGAAAGATTTCAATCAAACCATATTGTATGGTCCAGACACTACTATGGATGAGATTTTAAATGTTTCCAAGAGATATCCCATGATGGCTCCTTTTCAAGTTGTTATTGTAAAGGAAGCACAACATTTAAATAGAACTATAGAGCAATTAGTTCAATACCTAGAAAACATTGTTCCAACTACAATACTTGTCTTTTGTTTTAAAAACAAAAAATTAGACAAGCGAAAAGCATTGGGTAAGGGGTTAAATAAAATGGGATTTTTAATTGATTGCTCTCTAATTAAGGATTACCATTTAAACGATTGGGTAATTAATTTGGCAAAACAAAAGAACATTCAAATTCAACCTAAGGCATCCATTATGCTTACTGAATTTATTGGAAATGACCTTTCTGGAATTGCAGCAGCTGTATCTAAGTTAGAAGTTTTAGTTGATGAAAACAGACTGATTTCGGAAGATTTGGTGCATAAAAATATTGGTTTTTCAAAAGATTATAATGTGTTTGAATTGCAAAATGCTCTTGCTGAAAAAAATATTTTGAAAGCCAATAAAATAATTTATCACTTCAGTAAAAATAAAAAGAATCATCCTTTACCAGTGACAATTAGTTCTTTATATGGATTTTTCACAAAATTGATGAAGTATCATTTTTTTAAGGGAAAGTTGAGTGATTCTGAAATGTCAAAAAAAATAAGTGTTCATACTTTTTTCTTGAAACAGTACAATGTTGCTTCAAATAATTACTCTAAAAATAAACTAGCTAGAATATTTAGCTATTTGAGAGAATATGATTTAAAGAGTAAGGGATTGGGAAATGCCTCAGTTTCTGATGAAGAATTGTTAAGAGAAATGGTATTTAAAATTTTACATTAGTAGTTTAGTTTAAACAGATTTATATGATTGATTTAAGAAGTGATACGTTGACTTTGCCCTCTGTTGAAATGAAGGAAAAGATGCTTTCTGTAAAACTTGGGGATGATGTTTTTGGTGAAGATCCTACAGTTAATTTATTAGAGCAAAATACAGCATCAATGTTTGGTATGGAAAGCGCAATTTTTTGCCCTTCAGGAACCATGACTAATCAAATTGCAATTAATATTCATACTCAACCAGGCGATGAAGTTATTTGTTCTAGAGAATCTCATATTTACAACTATGAGGGTGGGGGAATTGCCAAAAATTCTGGTGCATCAGTTCGTTTAATTGAAAGAAATAATGGATTGTTAAAGCACGAAGATGTTTTGAACAATATAAATCAAGATGATGTACATTGTCCAAGAACAGCTTTAGTTGCTTTAGAAAACACTTCAAATAGAGGAGGAGGTGTTTGTTATTCAATAAATGAATTATTGAAAATAAAGAAAGTCTGTGTGCAAAGTGAAATTCCACTTCATTTAGATGGAGCTAGAATTTTTAATGCCATTGTTGAAAAAAAACAATCTCCAAAATCTTATGGTCAAATTTTTGATAGTATTTCTATATGTTTATCAAAAGGCCTAGGTGCTCCAGTTGGCTCATTACTAATTGGAAACGAACAATTTATAAATCGTGCAAGAAGAGTTCGAAAGGTTTTTGGAGGAGGAATGCGTCAAGCGGGAATTATAGCCGCTGGTGGTATTTATGCATTGGAAAATAATATTGATAGATTAGTAGATGATCATAAAAGAGCAAAAACTATTGCAAATTCAGCTAAAAAATGTTCTTGGATAGAAAATGTTATTCCTGTAGAAACCAACATTATTGTTTGTTACATGAAGCAGGACAAAAGTAACATTGCATTTATAGATAAATTGGAAAAAGACGGTATAAAATGTATTCCATTTGGTGAAGGAAGAGTGAGAATGGTTACTCATTTAGATGTTTCAGATGTTGATGTTAATCAAGTTTGTGAAAAACTAAATTTTTAAAGAAATTTAGCAGTGTTTTTTATAGATTCTTCTATAGAGTTAAATTCAAAGTTTATTGTTTTTTTAATTTTAGAGGCATCATAAAAATATTCCTCACAAGCAGTCATTGCTGTTTCTTTTGTTATTGTTGGTGACTTTCTTCTTATAAAAGCTCTTATGCTTTCGTATCTCCAAGCCACTTCCATCATCCACTTTTTTGCTTCTTTGTTTGGAGCAGGTTTGTTCATCGCGGTTGCAATTTTTTCAAATACTTCTTTGTAGCTTAAGTTCTGTCCAACTAGAATAAATCTTTCTGAAGATATTTCACTTTCAACTAATTGAACTATAGATTTAGAAACATCTCTTACATCTACAAATCCATTTGTTCCAGGTGTGTATCTAGACAATCCTCTACTTATTTGTTTGAATAATGTAGTGCTGGACCTGTGCCAACTCGAAGGGCCAAAAATAATTCCTGGATTTACAATTACTGTGGGTAATCCTTCTTGTTCAGCTCTCCAAATTTCTCTTTCTGCAGAGTACTTAGTTATGGCGTAATAGCTGTTTTTTTTATCTGTTTTCCATTTGTTATTTTCAGAAAATAAATTTGTTTTCTCTCTTCCTATAGCGGCTATTGAACTAATGTGTCCAATTTTACTTACATTGTTTGAAAGAGAAACATTGACAACATTTGAAGTTCCTTGTACATTAACTTCGTACATTTTTTTAAAGTGCTTTTTATTGAAGCTTACTATTGCCGCAGAGTGATATACATTAGTTACCCCTTTTATGGCTGACTCTAAACTTGGTATATCTAGTACATCAGCATTTACCCATTCAATTTTACTGCTTAATTCTTCAAGGCCGTAATGCTTGAAAACAGCATTTACCAATTCAATGTTACTGTTTTCTCTTCTAATTGCTCTTACTTGTTTGTTTTGTTTTAGTAGGTCAATCAATATATGACAACCTACTAATCCAGTTCCACCTGTTACTAAATTCATTTTATAAAAATAGCAACTTCTTTTTCCATATGCGCTATTAAATAATAATTTTGCTAAGTATAATTGTGTTAAAATTAGAAATAGATGAGTTTTATTGAAGAATTAACGTGGAGAGGAATGATTCACGACATGATGCCTGGTGTTAAAGAAGAGCTTCGAAAGGGAATGACTTCTGGATATATAGGTTTTGATCCAACTGCTGATTCTTTACACATTGGTAGTTTAGTTCAAATTATGATCTTAGTTCATTTTCAAAAAGCAGGACATAAACCAATTGCTCTTGTTGGTGGTGCGACTGGTATGGTCGGTGATCCCTCTGGTAAATCTCAAGAAAGAAACTTGTTAAGTAAGGCCGATTTAGATGCTAATTTAGCTGGAGTTAAAAAGCAATTAGAGCAGTTTTTAGATTTCGAAAGTGGTGAAAATTCTGCTGAGCTTGTAAATAACTATGATTGGTTTAAAGAAATGAATTTTCTTTCATTTATTAGGGATGTAGGTAAACACATTACAATAAACTACATGTTAGCTAAAGATTCTGTTAAATCTAGAATGGATACAGGAATGTCTTTTACAGAGTTTACCTATCAGTTAGTTCAGGGTTATGATTTTTATTGGTTGTATAAAAATAAGAATTGTAAATTACAACTTGGTGGTTCTGACCAATGGGGAAATATTGTCGCTGGAACAGAGCTTATTAGAAGAAAAGATGGGGGTGAAGCTTTTGCTATTACTACTCCATTAATTCAAAAAGCAGATGGAACTAAATTCGGTAAAACTGAATCAGGAAATGTGTGGTTAGATCCTGTTAGAACTTCTCCATATAAATTTTATCAATATTGGATAAACTCGTCAGATGTTGATGCTGAAAAGTACATTAAAATATTTACTTTGTTATCTAAAAATCAAGTGAATGAATTGATAGATGAGCACCGTAAAAATCCTTCATTCAGATTGTTGCAAAAAGAATTGTCTAAACGAGTTACTGAGCTTGTTCACGGTAAGTCAAATTTTGAAGCTGCAAAAAACGCATCTGAAATTTTATTTCAAAAGGGAGATGCTGCTATTGAAGGTTTAAAGAACATGGATGAAAAGCTTTTTCTCGAAGTTTTTGAAGGTGTGCCTCAAGCTTCATTTTCAGTAGATTTGGTAGGATCTCTTTCAATCATTGATGCATTGTCTTCAAAATCAAATTTTCTTAAATCTAATGGAGAAGCAAGAAGGTCTTTAAAAGAAAACTCAATTTCTGTTAATAAGGAAAAAGTAAATGAAAACAAAGTAATTTCTTCAGCTGATTTAATTGGAGGGAAGTACGTGCTTTTACAAAAAGGAAAACGAAATTATTTCATTTTAAAAGTTGATTAAAATAAAGTGTTTAATTGATTGCATCCTCTTATATCAGATTGGTCAAATCTTCCTAAAACTTTAAACCTATTATCATTTTTTTTACCTAAATCGTCTGTTGCAATAAAACTGCAACTGTTAATGTTGGCTAAGTCTATTATGTTAATTCCACCAGTTTTATTCTCTTTACAATAGTTGAAAGGGTCATTAATTTCTCTAATTAAAATTTTCATCCATGGTGGTGGTTTGAAATAATTTCCTTTAGTTGAATATGCTTGGGAAAGTAGTTCTGTCATTCCATATTCACTGTGAATTGAATTTACATTAAATCCTTGCTTTAATGCATGATGTAATTCTTCTCTAGTAAGTTCTTTCCTTCTTCCTTTCATACCCCCTGTTTCCATTATTACCCAATTTGACAGATCGAAAGAGTTTTTTTCACATAAATCTAAAAGAGCATAAGAAACGCCAATAAGAATAATTTTTTCATTTTCATGTTTTTTAGATAGTTGCTTGAAATTAGTCGTATTGGTAGATATGTAATGGCTGTTTTTGGAAGAGTGTTTTATAAGATAATTTACCATGTATATTAATGAACTTTCTCCTTGTTCTAGATAGGAAGGTAAAAGTGCTAGAATAGTGTGATTTTTTATCGGCCCATAAGTGTTCTCAAAAGATTTCACAAAAGATTTTTCGTATAAATCTAAAGAGTTAACATAATGTTTACTTCTTAGAGATTCAGTTGTTCCACTGCTTTTAAATATTTGTTGGCACTTTTCTTTAGGGTTAACAATTTTGTGAGATTTAAAAAACCTAATTGGTAAAAAAGGAATAGAATCAATATTTTTAATTGAAAATGGATCAATTTTTAGTTGTTTCAAATATTTTTGATAAATAGGAATATTTTTTGACTGATAATAAAATATATCTAAAGCTAATTCGTTGAAATCAGTGTTGCTTTTTATGTTAAATATTTTAAATTCTTGAGTCAATTCGATTGTAAATGTTCTATTTTTATCTGATAATATGAATTTGCTTACAAAAATAACACTTGTTCTAACGTTTTTAGTCCTATTTGCAACATCTTGTTTAAAACCCGAGTCATTTCCTGCAGAACCAGCTATTGAATTTGTTGGCTTTGATGCTTTAGGAGATTCGGGGCAACTAACTTTTAGTTTTACAGATGGTGATGGTGATATAGGTCTTAGTCAATCTCAGCTTTCTCCTCCTTTTGATACTTCTAGCTATTTTTATTACAATTTATACATCCATTATTTTGAAAAAATGGATGGTCAGTGGGTTAGAGCTACTGCAGATCCTGGTGGAAATAATTTTCCAACTGCAGATTCCATAACTTTTGCATACAGGCTGGAAAACATTACTCCCTCGGGTCAAAATACAGCACTTAGAGGTGAAATTGAAGTGGTGTTAGAACCTTTTTATTTCAATACTAATTCTAATCATAGTGATAGTTTGAAATATGAAATTCTACTGATAGATCGAAATCAAAACATTAGTAATATTATTGAAACCCCATTAATTGTAAGGTAGTTTTGAAGAAATTATTTTTTATTTCTATTCTAATTTTACTTGTTTGCTCTTGCTCTACAATTGGCAATGTTCAACAGAATTATGCTCACTTGTACAAAAGTACAGGGCAACTTGCAGATCCAGACTACATTATTTATCATCACAATTCAGACTCTTCAAAAGTTTTTTTTAAAATAGAATCTTCTAAAATACTTTATACTAGAAAGAATAAAGCAGATGAGTATACTAGTAAAATTCTGTTTCATTATGAAATAGTAAATGAAATTTCTAGTAAGTCTATTGTTGATTCAGGCTCGTTTTTTATTTCAGACAAAGTACGGCAGGTAGAAGATAAAGTTATTTATGGAGGGTTCACTTTTAGTGCAAAAATTGGCGACAATAAATTGATGAAAATATTTTGTGCCGATCAAAATCGTAATTCTATTGTTGAAAAACATGTTTTGTTAAATAAGGTTAGTACTAATTCAAAACAGTTTTTTTTAATAAAAAACAATAAAAACAATCCTGTTTTCAACGATTATATAGATTCTAAGACTCAGCTATCAATAGAGTCTATTCTAAATAAGGGAAAGACTGTTTATTTAAGGCATTATTTAAGAGAGTTTCCTATTTCTCCCCCTCCATTTACTTCATCTGCAAATAAATCTTTTAGCTATTCTCCAGATGTAACCAATTCAATAAAGCTAAATGAATTTGGAAGTCAATCTCTAGAATCACCTAACAATGGATTTCTTTTTTTACAATTAGACACAACAATTAGAGAGGGTGTTACTTTGTTTTCATTTAGTTCGCATTATCCATCTTTGAAATCCGTTAATCAAATGGTTAAACCAACAAGATACATATGCTCACGTTCTGAATATAATAAGTTGGTAAATAGTGAGCTTCTAAAGTCTGCAATTGATTACTTTTGGAGAGATAAAACTGGTAGTTCTGATAGAGCAAGAGAAATTATTAAAAAGTATTATAATCGTGTCATTAGAGCCAATGAGCATTTCACATCATATGTTGAAGGTTGGCAAACTGATAGGGGCATGATTAGTATTATATATGGACCGCCTTCAATTGTAAGTAAATTGAACAATAGGGAGATATGGGTATATGGAGATGAGAAAAACGTTAACTCTTTATCTTTTGTTTTTAATAAAATGGAAAATCCATTTACAGAAAATGATTATAAATTACAACGATCACCAATGTATAAATCAAGCTGGTATAGAGCAGTTGATTCTTGGAGAAGTGGTCGCGCATATTGGATACAATAATGGAAAAAAGATATTATAAACCAGCACCTAAGAGATCCGATGATTTTATTTACGGAATTAGAGCTGTTATTGAAGCGGTTGAGAGTGGGAGAGGCATAAACAAGGTCCTGTTGCAAAAGGGACTTCAGGGTAGTTTGTTTAAAGAATTATCCACTCTTTTAAATGCACACAATGTTATTTATCAAGGTGTGCCAATACAGAAATTAGATAGTATTACAAGGAAGAACCATCAAGGGGTGGTTGCTTTTGTTTCTCCTATAGAATATACAAAATTAGATCAGCTTTTACCGTTAATCTATGAAAGAGGTGAGCAGCCTTTTTTCTTGATTTTAGACAGAATAACCGATGTAAGAAATTTAGGAGCAATTGCAAGGTCTGCCGAATGTAATGGTGTACATGGAATTGTTTTGCCCTCTAGAGGTTCTGCTTTAGTAGGTTCGGATGCAATTAAAACATCTGCTGGTGCATTAAACAAGATTCCTGTATGTAAGGAAGATAACTTAAAAGAGGTTATAGATTTTTTAAAAAATTCAGGTCTTAAAATCATAGGTTGTTCTGAGAAAGCTGAAAAAGCTGTTTATGATGTAGATTTAAAAGGTCCTACTGCAATTATCATGGGTAGTGAAGAAGATGGAATATCGCCTGCGTACCTAAATTTATGTGATAATATTGTGAAAATACCTATGTATGGATCTATTCCATCATTAAATGTTTCTGTTTCTGCTTCTATTCTGATGTATGAATTCAATAAACAAACTCATGGGTAGATTATTTTCTTTTTTCTTAATTGGTCTTTTGTTTTCGTGTGCTGAAGTCAATAACATCGAAGAAGTTGATGAAAATAACTCTATAAATGTTGCAAGTTGGATTGCTGGTTCTTGGGAAGATAGAACAACTTTTAAGTCTTTTTCTCCTTCAAAAATCATGTATGAAAAGTGGGTAGAGTATCCAGATTCTTTAGTTGGTATTGGTGGGGTTATCGTTGGTTTAGACACCAATATTAGAGAAAAATTACTTTTGAAGAATGTTAGCACCAGATTGGTATACATTGCTCGTCCAGAAAATGAAGCTATGATTTCTTTTTCTTTAAAATTTAGCTCTAATGATTCTCTAGTTTTTGAAAATAAAGCTCATGATTTTCCTGAAACAATAACTTATAAGAAAATAACTAATGATTCCATGCTGATTTTCTTAAGAGGAGTTTCTTCAGAGCAAAAAAGAGAGCTTAGGTTAAGTTTTTCTCGTGTTGAATTTTAATAACACTTTCAAAAGATTCACATTTTATTTTGCTTTCTAGCCATGAGATAACATCAATGAATTGCAGTATAATTTTTTCTTCTTTTATTTTGAAAAGAATTTCGAATTCATTTTTAGCAGCCAAATAAATACTGTTTTTTTCTTTTTCACTTTGAACTTTAGAGAGTGATTTCAAGTATTTAATAAATACTTGTTCACTACGGTAGTTTTTCTCTGTTTTATTTAAGTATCTAGAAGTGGATTTAATTATGTAGTCTAACAAGTCGTAGTTGTTCAGCTCGTAATGAAGAATTAGGTTGAAAATTCTAGCAAAACTATAGATGTCTTGTCTTAATATTTGTTCATTATCATTTAGGATTTTATTTACCCATTTTAATGCTTCTTTGTGAAGCCCTGAACCAAAATATATATAACTTATTCTGTAGTAAAACAAAATGGTTTGTTCTTTGTTCAATTTATATTGAAATTTAGAAATACCTAATTCAATTTCATCAATTAATTTCAATCCTTTTTGAAATTCACCTTCTTTTTCGAAAATCAATAATTGTGCATTGTAATAAGATGTGAAAATTTTAACTTTAGTATCTATACTGCTAAATTGTTTTTCGTTCTTGAGTTGGTCTAGTTCATTAAGAACTAATTTAGCGTTTGTAAGGTTGTTTGTTTCTATTGAGCAGGTAATAATGTTGCTTAATGTTCGCACATATCTTCCTGCTAAATCATTTTTTATTAACGGGTTTTTATCTAGTATATATTTGGTTTTTTTAAATTTTAATAATGCGGTGTCAAAATCCCTTTTAGTTGCATTACAAAAGCCTTGAATATAATAGCATATTGAAGCGGCTCTACTTGATAAAGCAGTATTCTTTCCAATTATTAAATGATGATTTGCTATTTTATCTACTTCTGCCTTTTCTTTATCTGATCTTGAAAACCCACCAGACCTGAAAATATAATTAATCTTAGAGTAAATCATATGGTACTCTGCAAGATTTCTTAACTTCTCAATAACCATCATCTCTTGATCAATAAGTAAATCTAAATTTTCGCTAAATTCTCCTTGTTCATACGCTTCCTCAATTAATAATTTATTCCATCTAATAAGTTCAAATAAATAGTAAAATTTTTCATGATTTAAAGCTGTCCGTTTGGACCGTTTTAAAATTTTTACACATTCTTTGTAAAGTGCTTTACTGTGTAGGATTTCAATATTTTTCAATTCTTGTTTAAGAATTGAACTTATAGAATTATCAGAATGAAATCCTCTTAAGCTTTTTAGTATTAATTTATACAGGTGATTTTTTTCAGAGGGTAAATGCTTTATGAATTTTTCTTTTTGAAAGAATTTTTTTAATTCAACTTCGTCATAATTTTTTTGTTTCTCAATGTAATCAAAGAGTTTTAAGTAGTTTTTATCTCCGTCTTGTAATGATGAAGAGAGCTTGAAAAATCTTTTTTCAGACTTACTTAATGATTGAATTAAGTTAAAAAGTTCATTAGATGGTTTCATTGAATTTGTAGGTTAGGAATCCTACAAATATAAATGAATCTGATGTTATAGGATTCCAATAAAAAATATTTTTATTTAACAGCTCTTCACATACTTTTCAAGTATAAATTTTAATTCAGCCGTATTAATATTTTGGTTAACAATTCCGTGTCCAATTTCATCGATTAATGTAAAATTAATTTCATCAGAATTGTTTTTTTTGTCAGATTTCATCAGCTCTATTAGCGATGAAATTTCAGACTTTAAAAATGTGATTTTAGGAAAGATTGCTGTAATTTTTTTATTAATTTCAATAAAATCTTCTTCTTTCAAATATTTTAGCTCTAATGAAATATATGATTCAATGATAATTCCTGCTGCTACTGCAAACCCATGAAGTGTTTGATTCTTTTTCTTTAAAAGAAGTGATTCAATTGCATGCCCGATTGTATGACCAAAATTCAATAGTTTACGCTCTTTTTTCTCATCAGGATCAATAGTTACAATCTTTGTTTTTATTGAAATTGAGTCGTTAATTATTTTCAAAATGTCTAGCTTATCTATTTCTAAAGACGTACAATAATTCCAATACTCTTTTTTGTAAATTAAACCGTGTTTAAGCACTTCTGCAAAGCCACTTAATAATTCTTCTTTAGGTAAAGATTCCAAAAAATAAGAATCACATAAAATAATTTCAGGATTACTGAACAGGCCTATTTGATTTTTAATTCCGTTAAAGTTAACACCAGTTTTCCCCCCTATAGATGCATCTACCATTGCTAATAATGAAGTCGGGATGTTTATAAATTGAATGCCTCTTTTATATGTAGATGCAACAAAGCCACCAATATCTGTTATAAGCCCCCCACCAACATTAATTAATAAATCATTTCTATTTGCTTTTTTTGTAATTAAGAAATCCCAAATTTCTTGTGAAGTTTTTAGTGTTTTAAACTTTTCTCCAGAATTAATGGCATAGGTTTCAGCATCCCTAAAAATGGAAATTTCATTTTTTAGATAATTGACACATTGCTTGGTATTATCATCGCATAAAATAAATACTTTTTTGTTCTCAGAAATTTCAATTAATTCTTTAGCGTATTGTTCTATAGAACCCAATTTGATTTTCTGGTAAACGTTTGTTTTCATTTATACCTTTTTGAGCGCATTAATCGCATTTTTACTAAACGTTGAGAGTACTAATTCACCACTTATTTTAGCGCGGTTAGAAAGAAGATTGTCCCAATTTTCTGTTCCTTCCCATAAAACTTTTTTAAGATTTTCCATAGCTGCTGGGTTAGATGAGGCGAGTTTATTAGAGAGTTCAATGATTTTTTCATCCATTTGCTCAGCAGTTTCAAATACATCAGCAAATAGACCTACATTTTTAGCCCAATCAGCTGAAAACCATTTTGTGGCGTTAATTGCCATCATGGACATTGATGATAATCCTGTTTTTCTGGCTACAGCAGGCCCAACAACAAAAGGTCCTATTCCTAAGGCTAATTCACTTAATTTAACAGCTGCATATTTAGTAGCAAAACAATAATCTACAGCACTAGCCATTCCAACACCTCCGCCAACAGCTTTCCCCTGAACTCTGCCAATAATTAGTTTTGGGCATTTTCTTGCAGCATTAATTACATTGGCAAAACCTGAGAAAAACTCTTCACCCTTAGCCAAGCTGTCTATTGAACTTAATTCTTCAAAGCTAGCACCTGCGCAAAAAACTCTATCTCCAGCAGATTTTATAATAATTACTTTAACCTTAGGATTTTCACCTGCTTGAGTAATTGTTTTTGAAAGTTTTGATAATACTTTTGCTGGTAAAGAATTGCTCATTGGATGAGAAAATTCAATTGTTGCTATTCCTCTATCATTTATGCTTATAACTACATTTCCTTGATTAATTGCGCTCATAAGATATTTTTTATTCGAAATTAAAAATAATAGGTGGTTTAAATTTATTTTTTTGAATTCAATTCGTTTTTTCTATCAATTACAGGTGTTTTCTAGACGTCAGATGCTTTGTTAAAGAGTCTTTTTGTTGAAAACCTTTAATTTTAGCAACTAATTAACGATATTAGCGTAATAAGTACCCTCAAGAAATAAAAATTGATAAATAGATTTCTCATAATAATATTACTTAATGTTTTCACATTAAATGTTTTTTCTATCAATAAGGATTCACTATCTAAGAAAAAAAATGAGCCAACTCCTTTAGAATTTCTTTTCAAACCACAGCTAAGTGTTGGTGTTGGAATGATGACTTTTTATGGAGACATTGGTTCAAATCACAGCGGTTATCATCCTACAGTTAGTAGATTGGGTTACGATCTTAGATTAATTAATCCTTTAACTGATTATCTTGATGTTAGTTTTTATGTCATGTTCGGTCAGGTCAGCTCTAATGAACGAACAGTAAATAGAAATTTAAATTTCAATTCAAACATCACAACGGGTGGGATTACTTTGAATTATAATTTTAGACATTTATTAAAAAGAGAGAGAATAATAAATCCCTATGTCCACTTGGGAATTGAGTCTGTTGAATTTCTTTCAAAAACAGATTTAAGAGATGTTAATGGGAATTATTACAATTATTGGTCTGATGGTACAATAAGAGACATAGCTCAAAATGATGCAAATGCTAATTCAGCAGTTGAAATTTATCGTGATTATTCTTACGAATCCGACATTCGAGAAGAAAATATTGATGGTTTTGGAAAGTATGCGGAAAGAACTTGGGGCGTTCCAATTGAAATAGGTGTTAATCTTCATACAGGTAAAAGAATAAAATTACGTTTTGGAACGTCAATGCATTTTACTTTTAGTGATTTAATTGATGGTGTAACACATGAAAGTTTGAACAGTAGGGTTGGTGATGATAGAAACGATAAGATATTGTATTCGCACTTTGCTTTAACTTATGACTTAACTCTTCCTAAGAAGGGAGATAAGCCTGTTAAGCCAAAAGAAATTGATCCTCTAGAATTGTATCGTCAAGATACCATAGATTCTGATGGTGATTTAGTTGTAGATTTAGCAGATTTTTGTGCAAATACTCCTCTAGATGCTCGACCCGTTGATGAATTTGGATGTCCTGTTGATATTGATCTGGATGGCGTTCCTGATTATAGAGATCAAGAATTAAATACCCCTGATTCATCTATTGCAAAAGAAAATGGAGTTGCATATTCTGCAGCTGATTTTGAAAACATGTATAGAATTTATTACGATTCTGTTGGGGAGTTTTCTGAATGGAATGAGGTTAGACGTAAATGGGGATCTGATCCAAGATCTGTTCAAGCATTCAAACCAGCGAAAAAAGATTCTATCGATAAACAACTGTTTATTGTTTTAGGTTCTGATGTTATTGGAACATCTGCCAACGATTTACACAAAGAATTAAGCAATAAGAACTTTAAAATTATTGAAAGAGGAGATTCAGTTCTTTACGTTATTGGTGGTTTTGAAACGGCTGATGATTTAGCAAATGAAATTTCAAACTTAAAGGATGATAATGTAGATATTAAAGGAGTTCTAGAAGCAGAAACTAATGCTGAAGGAGAGGTTGAAGGAGATGTCAATCCAGTTGAAAACTTTGAAAATTCAAATCTAGAAACTAATAATCAATCAAATGATAGCAGCGTTGTTACAGAGCCTGAAGTGAGTTCTGAAATTGTATATAGAGTCCAAGTTGGTGCATTCCAAAGAAAGCTTAGTCAGAACGTTTTTAATGAATTGCAAGATTTGGTTTATGTTAAAGGAGAAGACAACTTGTATAGGTATTATACAGGAGCTTTTACAGATAAATCTAATGCAGCAATGCACAAGGTTAATATGTCTACAGACGGATATAATGGTGCGTTTATCGTAGCGTTTAAAGATGGTGAGAGAATTTCACTTGCCGATGCCGGTTTTGAACTTAATCCAGAATTTGAAGACAAAATTGACAATGATACTATTGCAACTGTAAATGCTGTAAATGCAGACCTTGTTGGTTTTAGAGTTCAAGTTGGTGCATACATGGAACAAATTCCTACTGATGTTTTAGACACCTATTTAGAGATAGGAAATGTTGTTCCTAAAAGAGATCCAAATTCTGGATTAACAAAATATTTTATAGGCAATTTTAATAACTACGATGAAGCTACAAATTATAAAATTGAGCTCATTGAAAAAGGCATTGTTGATTGCTTTGTAGTTGGAGAATTTAAGGGGAATATTATAACTGCTGTAGAAGCCATTGGATTACTAAATAATTAGGATGAAAAAGCTTATTATTATTTTCATTTCAATGTTGTTTATCGCTTGTAATACTAGTGAATCCGCTAAAACTATCATTGAAGAAAAAGTTATTCTATTAGAAGATTCTTTAATTGAAAAAACTCTTGATTTAGATACAATCTCTTTAGATCAAGACTCATTATTAAAGTTTGAAAAAGACAGTGTTCGAAAGGCTTATGAAAATGATTTGAGTTTAGAAATTAAAGAAATTGAAGAGGAAAAAACTGATCCAATAAGTGAAGAGTGCAAATTTTTTTTAGAAGATTATGCAACCTCAATTTCTTCTTTTTCTTCTCTTTTAGAAAGTATCGATCAAAATCCAGAAAATATTAATTTAATAATCGCTAGATCTTCTCAAGAAGAACAGATGTATGCTTATACATCAAACCCTCAAATGTTTCAATGTATCCAAAATGAAGCATTTCAAAAACAAGTTGACATTCTCAACAATAAAAGAGATAAATTAATCTCAAAATAAAACTAATAATTTAGTATTATTTAAGACTTAATTATTGTTGATTTTTCTAAATTTGCCACAAATTAAATTCCATGAATTATTATAAAAATGTTCTTGAAACAATAGGTAATACACCTTTAATTAAAATTAATAAGATTTGTAAAGATGTTAAAGCAACAGTTTTAGCAAAAGTAGAGACTACAAATCCTGGCAATTCTGTTAAAGACAGAATGGCTCTTAAGATGATTGAAGATGCTGAAAAGGCAGGATTGATTAAGCCAGGGGGCACTGTTATTGAAGGTACGTCAGGTAATACAGGCATGGGATTAGCTCTAGCTTGTATCATTAAGGGTTACAATTTAATTTGTGTTTTAAACGATAAACAATCCAAAGAAAAAATGGATATTCTTAGGGCTGTAGGTGCTGAAGTAATTGTTTGTCCTACTGCTGTAGAGCCAGACGATCCAAGATCTTATTATTCTGTGGCAAGACGGTTGTCAAAAGAGACGCCTAATAGTTGGTATGTAAATCAGTATGATAATAAATCTAACCGTCAAGCTCATTACGAATCTACTGGTCCAGAAATTTGGGAACAAACAAAAGGTAAAATCACTCACTTTGTGGTTGGAGTTGGAACAGGCGGTACAATTTCAGGGGTTGGCAAATATTTAAAAGAAAAAAATCCAGATATTAAAATTTGGGGAATAGATACTTACGGTTCAGTATTTAAAAAATATCATGAAACAGGAATATTTGATGAAAATGAAATTTATCCTTACATAACTGAAGGAATTGGAGAAGATATTCTTCCTGAAAATGTTGATTTTGACGTAATAGATTTGTTTGAGAAAGTAACTGATAAAGATGCAGCTGTATACACTCGTAAACTGGCCAGAGAAGAGGGTATTTTTGTAGGTAACTCTGCTGGTTCTGCTATTAAAGGAGTTTGCCAACTGTCAGAACAGTTAAATGAAAGTGATGTTTTAGTTGTATTGTTTCATGACCATGGCTCTAGATATATTGGTAAAATATTTAATGATGATTGGATGAGAGAAAGAGGATTTTTAGATGAGCAGAAAAAAAATGCACTAGAATTAATTGAGTCACATTCCAATAAAAGATTAGTTACTGTTGCTGCAAACGACCCTTTATCTAGAGCTATAGTGTTGATGAAACAGTTCAGTATTTCTCAAATACCTGTTGTTCAAGATGGAGAATTTGTTGGTTCTCTTACAGATAATAATATGTATAGTAAGATAATTGAAAACCCTTCTTTAAAAGAGCTGCCTGTAAAAAATGTAATGGAGGCTCCGTTTCCAGAAGTTGGTCAAGATACATCAATGGATAAAATTTCTCAATTGTTTAACAATGGAACCAAAGCGGTTGTGGTTAGCTATGGAGAAGATCAAAAGCACATTATCACTGTTCAAGATTTAATAGGTGCTATTAATTAAGGGAAACTCTCATTAAATTATCATTGGTCTGATCCTTAAAACGATTAATTTTTCTGTATTTTAATACTTAATTAATTTAATGCTATGAAGGTAATTATTGATATTGATGTTCTTAACCCAGAAGATGTTATGAAATCTCATAAAGGAGAGATTATAGGTCTTATGGCGGGTATTATGCTGTCTCATGAAAAGAAAAAGCATAAAGTAGAAAAAGCTGTTTGTGAGGAGATGGTTAATATTTTAAGAGTTGAACTTCCAAAAGCTCTCAAAGAAGAGTTGATAGAAGCAGAAGCACATTATTATATTGAAGAATAGAATTGAATTATTTCTCCCAAGTTTTGAAAGTTTTTTTCTGTTGAGGTCTATTTTTTTCAATTTCATTTAAAGGTTTACACTCTTTTAAAGTTTCGATGCATTTTTTTGGTAATTCTTGATAAAGCTTAGTTCCTTCTGTCTTCCATTTTATCATTTTATCAGTTACATCTTTAATTTCTTTTGCTGGATTTCCAGCCATTAACTTTCTGTCTTTTAATACTGTTTTAGCGGCAACAAAAGATAGCGCGCCAATTATGCATTCTTTTCCAATTATGGAATCATCCATTATTACTGAATTCATTCCTATTAAAGAGTTTTCACCAATGATGCCACCATGTATGATACAACCATGCCCTAAATGAGCACCTGCTTTTAAAATTGTAGTGGTTCCTGGAAACATGTGAATTACACAATTTTCTTGAACATTGCATCCGTCTTCAATTACTACTTTTCCCCAATCACCTCGAATTACAGCTCCAGGTCCTACGTAGACATGTTTTCCTATTATTACATTTCCTGTAACATTTGCTTGTGGATGTACGAAAGATGTTTTGTCTATGACTGGTTTAATACCCTTAAATTCGTAAATCATATATTATACTTTTTCTATAATTGTTGCATATCCCTGACCAACCCCAATACACATGGTTACAAGTGCATATTTTTTTTCTTTTTCGTGAAGTTCTATTGTTGCAGTATTAAGTAATCTAGCTCCAGTCATGCCAAGAGGGTGCCCAATAGCAATTGCTCCACCATTCGGGTTTATGCGTTCATCATTATCTGCTAATCCAAGAGCTCGAGTGCAAGCCAAAGCTTGAGCTGAAAACGCTTCGTTAAGTTCAATGATGTCAATATCATTCATTGATAATCCAGCTCTTTTAAGCGCTTTCTGTGTTGCTTTAACTGGTCCAATACCCATAATTCTAGGTTCAACTCCTGCTATAGCTGATGAAACAATTCTAGCTTTAGGTTGCAATTGATTTCTTTTAATAGCTTCTTCTGAGCCAATTAGCATAGCTGCAGCTCCATCATTTAATCCAGATGAGTTTCCGGCAGTTACTGAGCCACCTTCTTTTTTAAATGCAGGTCGTAATTGTTGTAATTTTTCAATAGTTGTATTTGGTTTTATAAATTCATCTTTATCAAAAATAATAGAAGGTGCTTTTCTTTGAGGAATTTCAACAGGAATAATTTCTTTTGCTAATCTGCCAGATTTTTGAGCAGCTGTTGCTTTCATATGTGACCAATAGGCGAATTGATCTTGATCTTCTCTACTTATTTTGTAAAGCTCTACTAAGTTCTCTGCTGTTTGTCCCATTCCGTCAGTTCCAAAATCGGCATGTAATTTTTTATTGACAAATCTCCATCCAAAGCTAGTATCAAACATTTGAGCATCTCTTCCAAATGGTTTAGATGCTTTGGAGATAACCCAAGGTCCTCTAGTCATGTTTTCAACTCCACCTGTAATGTATAAATCTCCATCTCCTAATTTAATTGCTCTTGAAGCGTTTATTGCTGCTGCCATTCCTGATGAGCATAATCTATTCACTGTTTCTCCTCCAATTGAGTAGGGAAGTCCGGCTAACAGTAATGCCATTCTTGCTACATTCCTATTGTCTTCCCCGGCTTGATTAGCGCAACCCAATAATAAATCTTCTACTTCGTCCCAGTTAACACTAGTGTTTCTTTGCATTAGCCCTTTTATTGCTATTGCAGCCAAATCATCAGTTCTAGTTGTAGATAAAGAACCGCCAAAATTTCCAATTGGTGTTCTTATTCCGTCAATAATAAAAGCTTCTTTCATTTGTGTAATTTATGAACTATGAAATTAATAAAAATGAACTAAGTACAGAATTTAATCTACAGTCCAAATTCTAGATGATACATGAGCTTCTCCTGTAAAAACAGCTACAAGTTCATTCAATTGATTTTCAATTGATATTTCATATTTAATGTTTTTATTGCTCAAATGTTTCTCTTTAGATGTAGCAATTAGTGTGTCTCCTTCGTTTACTTTAACTAGGTGTTTTATTGATGTGTTTATTGAATATGAAATAAACCCATAAGAATTTGCAGCAAATGCTAAACAACTGTCTGCTAAAGAATAACAAATTCCACCATGAGCAATTTGAAATCCATTTAGCATTATTTTAGTGACTTTCATTGAAAGAGTACAACTGCCTTTTGAAATAGCCATTAGTTCAAGATTAAGCCATTTACTAAAATGGTCTTCTTTTAACATTTTTAAAACAATGTCTTTTGGAGCTGGAGCTTTATTCATTTACTAAACTCTTCTCTTGCTTTTTAATTTTTGTAGTGGCAGCAATGAAATTTACAAATAGAGGGTGTGGATTAATAACCGTACTCTTGTATTCTGGGTGGAACTGAACACCAATAAACCAAGGGTGGTTACTTAGCTCTATTATTTCAACTAAATTATTTGCTGGGTTAATTCCAGGGGTTTTCATTCCATTTGAGTTGAAAGATTTTAAAAATGAATTGTTAAATTCATAACGGTGTCTGTGTCTTTCTGAAATGGCTTTGGATTTATATATTTCAAAGACTTTTGAATTTTCATCAATTTCACAAGGATAAGTTCCTAGTCTCATTGTACCACCCATGTTTTTAATTGATTTTTGTTCTTTCATCATGTCAATCACGGCAAAAGGTGTGTCAGGGTTTATTTCTGTGCTTTGCGCATCTTTATGTCCTAGTACGTTTCTAGCAAATTCAACTATTGCACATTGCATACCCAAACAAATTCCTAAAAATGGGATGTTGTTTTCTCTCACATATTGAATGGCATGAATTTTCCCTTCTATACCTCTTTGCCCAAAACCAGGAGCAACAATAACTCCAGCTAAATTTTCAATTAATTCTCCAACATTTTTTTTGTTTATAGATTCTGAATGGATCCATTTTATTTTAACATTCGTTCTGTTTTTAGCTCCAGCATGAATAATAGATTCCACAATAGACTTATAGGAGTCTTTTAGCTCAACATATTTTCCAATTAAACCTATTTCAACTTCTTGATTTGGATTTTTATGATTAGATAAGAATTTCTCCCAATTTGTTAAATCAGTTTGGTTTGTTGTAGACATTTCAAAATGATTAAGAACAACTTCGTCTAATTTTTGATTTTGCATTAATATAGGAACGTCATAAATAGTTTCGGCATTGATTGACTCAATTACAGCTGTTTGATCAACATTGCAAAACCTTGCAATTTTACTTTTAATTTCATCGTCAAGTGAATATTCTGTTCTACAAACAAGAATATGAGGTTGAACTCCGTATTCCAACAGTGTTTTGACTGAATGTTGTGTTGGTTTTGTTTTTAATTCTCCAGTAGCTGATAAGTAGGGGATAAGTGTAAGGTGAATAAATAATACGTTTTTAGGTAGCTCCCAATTCAATTGTCTAATGGCTTCTATGAAGGGGAGTGATTCAATATCACCAACAGTTCCACCAATTTCTGTAATTACAAAGTCGTAGATGCCTTTTTTTCCTAAAATTTGAATGTGCTCTTTTATTTCATTTGTAATGTGAGGAATTACTTGTACTGTTTTACCTAAATATTCACCTTTTCTTTCTTTCTCAATAACAGATTTATATATTCTCCCTGTTGTCACATTATTTTCTTTCGATGTTGAGGTGTTTAGAAATCTTTCATAATGGCCCAAATCTAAATCAGTTTCAGCACCATCTTCTGTTACATAGCATTCGCCATGTTCGTAAGGGTTTAAAGTTCCTGGATCCACATTAATGTACGGATCTAATTTTTGAATGGTTACTGAGTGCCCTCTTGCTTGAAGAAGATTGGCTAAAGAAGCAGAGACTATGCCCTTTCCGAGTGAAGATGTTACACCACCTGTTACAAAAATATATTTAGTATTACTAGGCATTCCCGTATTTGTTAGATTAGAATAAATGTTTTAATACGGGATGTAAAGATATATTTATTTATTGTCAGGACAATAAATAAGACTTAGTTTTTTATAAAAAACTATAGTGAGATTAGTTTTAGAATGACCAATTTACTCCTAAACTTGGAAGGATAGGAAGTTGATAAACCTTTTCATTTGTAATTCTATCTACGTAGAATATGTTCTCTCTACTGTAAATATTTGTAACACTTGCGGTAATGTTTATTTCAGATTTCTCTGAAAGTTTTATTTTCCTTTTTACTGCAAAATCAAGCCTGTGGTAAGCGGGTAACCTGCCCTCATTTATTGGAGCATAAATAATACTTAAGTTGTCACTGTTTGATGTGTTTGAATTGGTGCCTAACCCTTGAGTGTAATCTAATAAATGGTAATATCCTTGAGTTTGAGTAAATGGTAAACCACTACCTAAATTCCACCTTAGATTAATTTCCCAATCTTCGTTTTCTCCAAATTTTTGAGTAGCTACTAAATTGATGTTGTGTCTCCTGTCAAAAACTGGTGAATAAGTTTGAACACCATCCCATCTTGTTACTTTTCCTAATGAGTAAACAAACCATAGATAAGTTTTGTCAATACTGTATTTAAAAACAGCGTCAACGCCATAAGCGTCTCCAGTTTCGATTATGAAATCTTTTTTAGCAATATCTGGAATGTCATAGTTGTCTCCATTGTCATCATAAAGCTTGTTTCTGTTCATATTGGTTAGCTGGTTAAACCATTTGTAATAACCTTCAATGTTTATTGTAAAGTGTTTCCCTAAATCTTGTTCAAACCCTAAAATAGCATGTGTTGCCTTTTGTAATGAATGAGTTCTTTTATAAACAGAACCGTCTTCTCTAACTATTTCATCTTGTAAGTTTTCTGGGCCAGAAAGGAACCCGTAAAAAAGATTTACAACATCTCTGTCTGAATTGGCAGAAATTAAGTTTTGAGAATATAAACCACCGGCTGCTTTTATCCTAAAATTCTCTGAAACGTTGTATTTTATTCCAAGTCTAGGTTCAGGTGAAAAGTTTTTTAATGAAGCGTAATATTGAGCTCTAAAGCCGGGGTTAATAACAAAAAGACCTCTTATTATTTTAGCATCAATATAACCAGACAATTCAGTGGTGTAATTATTTTGTTCAATTTCTCTACCAACAGAATTGAAAAAGTTAAATTCTGTTTTAAATCCATTAACCTCAATTCCATATTTAACCTCGTCAGTTTTTATAAAATATTTAAAGTCAAACCCTAGGTTGAAACCATTTATCTTACTAGATCTTGGTGCAAGGTCTTCCCCAGAGCTAGGGTCTTTTTCTGCGATTGAAATTGCATAATCACTAACATTAAATTTACCCATTATTAATACTGGAGATCCAGATGGGACAACCATAAAATTACTTCCTGCTCCCCATGCTGACCAATTAAGGTCTGAAACTGCTTTGTATTTTACTTGATCTTTGTATCTAAAACCAAAGAAATTTGCTTTACTTCCATTGTCACTATTTACAGAAACTTTTCCATAAAGGTCGGTATAGTTAAAAGGAAGACCAGCTGTGTCTATGTAAGAATATAATAATTTAGAAGATTGTTCTAGGTATGAAGTTTTACCTGAAAAAACGTATGAAATACTAGAGCTTCCGTCCTCGGTTAATTTTTTTAAAGGTCCTTCAAGCATTAGCTTTGATCCGAATGGACTTATGGAAGCTTTTCCAGAAAAATGTTTCTTGTTTCCATCTTTAGAATTAATATCCATGATGGAAGAAATTCTCCCACCATATGTTGCGCCAAATCCACCAGTATAAATGTCTACAGATCTAATAATATCGGTGTCAAAAACAGAGAAAAAACCAATAGAATGAAAAGGATTGTAAATGGTCATCCCATCTAGGATTACTTTGTTTTGAATGGGTGATCCTCCTCTAATGTACATTTGCCCTCCTTGGTCACCAGTAGTTATCACACCAGGAGCTGTTTGTAGGTATTGAGCAAAATCTGGCTCACCTCCAATAGCAACAACATGTGCCATGTCTTTAGGAGTTGCCTTTATTACAGACATTTTAACATCCGTTTTTCTTTCTTGAGCTTCGGCATTTACTTCAAATTCTGTTAAAATTTCAGTGTTTTCTTCCATGTAGAAATTGTGGGTAACAATTTTACCTGGTTTTACAACAACATCAAATTCAATTTTTTTGAATTCAACACTAGAAACCTCTAATGTGTAGCTGCCTGGATCAACTTTTGAAATTTGGAAAAATCCATTGATGTCAGAAGATGCGCCAATTCCAGTGCCTTTAATCTTTACATTTGTTCCAAAAGTAGGCTCACCATTTTCTTTTTCATAAATAGTTCCTCTAATAGTTCCAGTTTTTTGAGCATTAGAAATAGCACAAATAGCAAAAAGGAATAAAAATGTAAAAAATATGTTCTTCATTATCTGTTGTAATTTAGCATTCGAAAATACTATTTTATTTCCTAAAAACGATGAAGAGTATTTAAAGTGACTTATTTAATGATGTATGGTACTTATTATTGATGGAAAGGTGAGTTGTTATTTATTATTATCCATAACGTAATTCAAAACTTTTGTCATCAAATGAACCCTGTCTTTTCCCCTTACATTGTGAGGGTGCATAGGGTATGGGAAAAAATCGAGTTGAATACCTTCAGAAATGCATTTTTGAACTAAAGCTAAATTATGCTGCATTACAACAACATCATCTGAAGTTCCGTGTATTAATAATAGTTTTCCTTCGAGCTGATTAGCGTAGCTAAGTAAGCTAGATTTTTTATATCCAGCTTTATTTTGTTCTGGTCTGTCCATGTATCTTTCTCCGTACATTATTTCATACCACTTCCAATCTGTAACTGGGCCACCAGCAACACCACAGTTAAATACGCCAGGAGTTCTTAGCATTAAAGATGAGGTCATGAAACCTCCATAGCTCCAGCCGTGAACAGCAAACCTGTTGGTGTCAACATATGTTTGTTGTTTAAGGTAATTAATTCCAGCTAATTGATCTTCAATTTCTACAGTTCCTAAATTCCTGTGAATTATGCTTTCAAATGCAAACCCTCTATTGGAGGAGCCTCTATTGTCAAGTGTAAATACTATGTATCCTTGTTGAGCAATCCAGTGCATCCATAGACTTGCACCTGCTAGCCACCCATTGTTAATCATTTGAGCATGGGGGCCTCCATATACGTATACTAAAACAGGATATTTTTTGTTCTTTTCTATTTTAGTAGGTTTTATAATTCTTCCTTCTAATGAAGTGCCGTCACTTGCTTTTATATTTATGAGTTCTGTAGATGCAATATTTAAATTTTTAAGTGGGTTTTTGCCTAAGAAAATTTGATTAGTTGTATTTTTCTTAAGAGAAATACAATTTACAGAAGGTTCTTTGTTGAAAGAATAAACAACATCTAATAGATATTCTCCATTTGGACTTAATTTACAGTTGTGTATTCCATTCCCATTTGTTATTGGAAAAGTATTTCCATTTTCAGCTAAAGAAACACCAAATGCATGCATGTTTTTAGGGTCCTTACCTGTGCCAGAAAAATAAACTGTTTGTGATTTTTGATTGTAGCCTAAAATTTTTGTTGTAACCCATGAGTTGGCAGTTACTTGTTTAATTAATTTACCATCAGTGCTGTAAAGAAATAAATTCATAAATCCATCCCTTTCGCTAAGCCATAAAAACTGATTTTCACTCCCTGGAATAAAAAAGAGTTCGTGTTCAGGTTCAACCCATTTTTCGTTTTTTTCTTCAAATAAAACAGAGATTTGGTTTCCGTTATTGGCATCGTATTTCACCAACTGCATGTGGTTTTGATCTCTGTTAAGTTGAGCAACGTATAGAAAATTAGAATTTGGACCCCAGGTTACATTGGTAAGGTAGTTGTCAAAATAATCGTCTCCAATCGTTAGGTATATTAGTTGCTGAGTATTCGTGTTGTAAATACCAATTTGAGGTTCCTCACTCTTTTGACCAGCCATTGGATATTTAATAGCATTTAATTTGCCGGGAGTAGAATTGATATCTAGTAAAGGGTATTCAGCTACATTGGTTTCGTCTTTTTGGTAGAATGCAATGCATTTACTATTGGGACTCCAAAAAATACCTTTACTAATTCCAAATTCATATCTGTGAATTGCTTGACCAGAAACAATGTTGGGGTTTTTAATTTTAGTGATTGGAATAATTGAATCTTCGCCTTTAGCTAGATATAAGTTGTTTTCTATGGTATATGCTACTTGTTTTTTATTTGGAGATACTTGATTGTTTTGTGCATTTTTTGCAAGCTCTATTACAGAAAAAGATTTGGTGTTGACATCTATTGTAGTAAACTTATTTCCTTTAAAATAAGTAAGTTGATCTTTGCTTATGGAATTGAAATAAGGAATTTTAGAAATGTTAGAATCTATGCTGTTAAGGGATGAGGTGTTGTATTTAGATTTGGCTAAAGTTGAAGTAGGCTTTTGAAAAAATAAAATGGAATCATTTCTAAAAGAAATGGTATTATTTGATGTCCATTTTAAGTTAGACAATGTTCTGGGGAAGAGTCCGTTGTAATAAGAAAGCACAGCGCTTTCTAATGTTAATTCTTGATCGGTTGTTTTTTTAATCTTTTGTTGATTAAATCCTTGAATACATTGGAGGATGAAAAAAAGTAATAAAGTTTTTTTAAGCATTTTAAAAAGATAATTTTTTTAGTTCTTTTTTAAGTTTTTCAATTTCTTTCTTTCCATTTTCAATGTTGTCAGTTACATTTTTCAGTAATGGATTGTTGCTAGATGAATTG
>JAQWSL010000054.1 GCA_029243225.1 Flavobacteriales bacterium | reverse complement strand
TCTTCCGACAAATCTCTATTGTTAATTTTTTTACTATCATTCATTAGTGGTTTTGCTGCCTTATTAACACCATGTGTTTTTCCAATGATACCCATGACAGTTAGCTTTTTCACCAAACAAAGTAAAAATAAATCTACAGGTATAAGAAATGCTGTTTTCTATGGTATTTCAATAATTTTAATATATGTAATTTTAGGCACACTAGTAACAGCTATTTTTGGCTCAGATGCATTAAATGCTTTATCTACTAATGTGTGGTTTAATATTTTATTCTTTGTTCTTTTAGTTGTTTTCGCCATTTCTTTTATGGGAGCATTTGAAATAACGTTACCTAATTCATGGATAAATAAAGCTGATTCAGCATCTGATAAAGGTGGATTAATTGGAATCTTTTTTATGGCATTTACCTTGGCTCTAGTTTCTTTTTCTTGTACAGGTCCTATTGTAGGAACACTTTTGGTTGAAGCAGCAACAATTGGTGGCATTGGCCCATTTGTTGGTATGTTTGGATTCTCATTAGCATTAGCACTACCGTTCGGTTTATTTGCAGCTTTTCCAGGTTGGCTAAATTCTTTACCTAAATCTGGTGGTTGGCTAAATACAGTTAAAGTATTTTTGGGGTTTCTAGAATTAGCTCTTGCATTTAAATTCTTATCGAATGCTGATTTAGTTGTTCAGGGACATTACTTAGAACGAGAACTATTTTTAGCAATTTGGATTGGAGTATTTTCAGTACTTGCCCTATATCTATTAGGCTTTATATCTCTCCCTCATGACAGCCCTATTGAGAGATTATCTGTAGGAAGAACAATCTTAGGTATTTCTACTATAATTTTTGTTATTTATTTAATACCTGGTCTTTGGGGTGCCCCTTTAAAATTAATTAGCGGATTTCCTCCACCTATGGCTTATAGTGAATCTCCTTTTGGCGTTGGATCAAGTAAGAGTGGGAGTTTCGTTCAGTCTTCTAAAAACCATGAAAGTGATACTCATATTGGTCCTCAAGGACTCCCAGTCTTTCACGATTTAGACAAAGGTCTTGAATATGCTAAAAAGGTTAACAAACCTGCATTTCTTGACTTTACAGGTCATGCATGTGTTAATTGCAGAAAAATGGAAGAAAATGTTTGGGGAGAACCTGGAGTTATAGAAATGTTAACCAATAATTTTGTGATTATTTCACTATATGTAGATGATAAACGGGATTTACCAATAAATGAACAAAAGGAAGTTGAAATTTATGAAGGTAAAATGAAAAAATTAAAAACTATTGGAAATAAGTGGAGTCATTATCAAGCTACTAAATATAAAGTTAATACTCAGCCATATTACAGAATATTGAGTCCTAATGGAGAAGATTTAGATATTGGATCTGCTGACTATGAGCATCACGGAAATGCTGATGATTTTAGTGCATGGTTATCAGAAGGACTTGAATTATTTAAGAATTAAATTAATGAAAATTATTTTTTCTTCATTTCTTTTTTTAATTAGCATTTATTTAATAAATGGTCAGGATAACCCAGTAAAATGGGATATCATTCATAATATAGAACATCAAGAATTAGAATTTAAAGCGACAATTGATAATTCATGGCATTTATATGCTGTACACCTCCCAAACCCCAACGAAGGGCCATTACCTACTGAATTTAATTTCTCTGAAAATGAAGGAATCAAAATAATTGGTAGTATATCAGAAAGCAAACCAACTTCTGTATTTGATACTAATTTTGGTGTTCAAGTGAGCTATTTTGAAACAAAAGCTATTTTTAAACAAAAAATAGAAGTCTTAAAAAACAATTCATTATTAGAAATAAAGATTGCTTACATGGTCTGCAATGAACACATGTGTATTCCTTTTGATGATTCTTTTGAATTAAACCTTACCCTTTAATCACTAATATTTGGTGACAACCACCTTCCCATAATATCTTCTGAAACACCCTTTCTTTGTGCTAGGTCATTGACTTGATCAATTTTTATTTTTCCCAAACCGAAATATTTAGCTTCTGGGTTGGAAAAATACCAACCAGACACAGAGGCTGCAGGAAGCATTGCCAATGATTCTGTTAAAGAGACACCAGTAAGTTCTGTTGCATTTAATAACTTAAATATTGTTTCTTTTTCTGTATGATCGGGACATGCAGGATATCCTGGAGCCGGTCTAATTCCTATATACTTTTCTTTTATTAATTCTCCATTATCAAAATTTTCCTCTTTTGAATAGCCCCAATAATCTTTTCTAATTTTTTGGTGTAGATATTCTGCTGATGCTTCAGCTAATCTATCGGCTAATGCTTTTAATAAAATAGAATTATAATCATCTAATTGTTTTTCAAATTCAGCAACTTTTTCATCAATTTTTAATCCTGCAGTAACTACAAAAGCTCCAATATAATCTTCTTTGCCTGAAGATTCTGGAGCAATGTAATCTGACAAACCTCTATTGCTGGTACCTTTAGCTTTTTGTAATTGCTGCCTCAAAGAATATGAAACTGCTATTATTTGATTATCATTATCATAAATATTGATTTCATCTAAATCATTAGAATTAGCTTTCCAAATTCCGAAAACGCCTTTAGCTGTCAACCATTTTTCATTTATAATTTTAGTGAGCATTTTTAATGCATCATCATATAATTTTTTAGCCTCTGTTCCAACAATTTCATCATCTAATATTTTAGGAAACCTACCATGTAATTCCCATGTTTGAAAAAATGGAGTCCAATCAATGTAATTAGTTAACAATTCTAAATTAAAATTTTCTAAAGCCTGAACGCCCATTTGATTAGGGATAGCAGGACTAAAACTGTCCCAATCTAACCTTAATTTATTTTCTCTAGCTTCTCGAATACTTAAGTATTTTTTTTGCTGCTTTTTGTTTTCGTATTGCTCTCTTATTCTTCTATAATCTAATTGAATAGCTTTTTCATATTCAACCTTTTCTGAGCCAAGTAAACTATTTACAACAGTTACAGACCTAGAAGCATCTAAAACATGAACTGCTTGACTTCCTAAAAGCTCTTGCTCAATTTTAACTGCTGTATGTACTCTAGATGTTGTTGCTCCACCAATTAATAATGGAAGATGAACCTTCCTCTTTTTCATTTCTTTTGCTACATCAATCATTTCATCAAGGGATGGGGTAATTAAACCACTCAGCCCAATAATATCAGCATTTTCTCGAATTGCAGCATCTAAAATTTTATTTGCTGGTACCATTACCCCTAAATCAATTATTTCATAATTGTTACACCCTAAAACAACTCCAACAATATTCTTACCTATATCGTGAACATCTCCTTTAACTGTAGCCATTATTATTTTGCCGTTACTTTGAATTTTACCTCCCTTTTCTTTTTCAATAAAAGGAGTTAAATGAGCAACAGCTTTTTTCATAACTCTTGCAGATTTCACCACTTGAGGAAGAAACATTTTTCCTGCTCCAAATAAATCGCCAACTACATTCATTCCACTCATCAGTGGCCCTTCAATAACATCCAAAGGTCTCTTACTTTCTACCCTTGCTAATTCAGTATCTTCCTCTATGTATTCAGTGATCCCCTTAACTAAGGCATGTTCAATTCTTTTAACTAATGAAAAAGATCTCCATTCTTCATTTTTTTCTTGCTTTTTAACCTCCCCTTTCACAGATTCAGCAAAATCCAATAATTTTTCCGTTGCATCAGGTCGTCTGTTCAACAAAACATCTTCAACCCTTACTAATAAATCTTGAGGAATATTATCATATACTTCTAACATTGTAGGGTTTACTATTCCCATATCCATTCCTTCATTTATAGCGTGGAATAAAAAGGCAGAATGCATTGCCTCTCTTACAACATTATTGCCTCTAAATGAAAATGACACATTACTTACCCCACCACTAACATGGGCTGCAGGTAAGTTTTCTCTTATCCATCTTGTAGCCATAAAAAAATCCATTGCATTGTTGTTATGCTCTGAAATTCCAGTTGCCACTGGAAAAATATTAGGGTCAAAAATTATGTCTTGAGGAGGAAACTTTACTTTTTTAACAAGCAAATCATATGAACGTTTACATATTTCAATTCTTCTATTATAGTTATCAGCTTGTCCATCTTCATCAAACGCCATAACAATTACAGCAGCTCCATATTGCTTAATCTTATTTGCTTGCTCCAGAAATTCGTTTTCACCAGCTTTTAATGAAATTGAATTAACAACTCCCTTCCCTTGAACACACTTAAGACCAGCTTCTATAATTTCCCATTTAGAAGAATCGATCATAACAGGAACTCTCGAAATATCTGGTTCTGCTGCAATTAAATTTAAAAACTTTGTCATTGACTCAACACCATCTAAAAGACCTTCATCCATGTTTATATCAATAATCTGCGCACCACCTTCTACCTGGTTTCGAGCTACATCAATAGCTTCTTCAAAACTACCTTCTTTGATTAGTCTTAAAAATTTTTTAGAACCTGTTACATTAGTCCTTTCTCCAATATTGATAAAATTAACATCGGAAGTTACCTCTAAGGGCTCAAGTCCGCTCAGTCTTAAAAATGGAATTTGATTCCATTTATATTTATAATTTCCTTTATAATCTGGGTGTAAACTCATAATAAAATTATGCTACTGCAATTTTTCTAGGTGAATAGTTATTGGCAAGTTGAGAAATAGTATGTATATGATCTGGTGTCGTTCCACAACAACCACCTACAATGTTAATTAAACCATCTTCTAAAAAGCTTTTAATTTGGTCGCCCATTATTTCTGGTGTTTCATCATATTCACCAAATTCATTAGGTAAACCAGCGTTAGGATGAGCACTTACTAAAAAATCGCTTTTTCTAGCCAATGTTTTAAGATAAGGCTGCATATCTGAAGCTCCAAGAGCACAATTTAATCCAATACTTAGTATTGGAAAATGAGACAATGAAATTAAAAAGGCTTCGGTGGTTTGACCTGTTAATGTTCTTCCACTTGCGTCTGTAATTGTTCCTGAGATCATTACGGGTATTGATTTATTTAACTCTTTAAACATTTCTTGAACCGCAAATAAAGCCGCTTTAGCATTAAGAGTATCAAATATTGTTTCTATTAATAATAAATCGGCTCCACCATCAATCAATCCACGAATTTGTTCTTTATAGGCAAGGTTAAGTTCATCAAAAGTCACATTTCTAAATCCAGGGTCATTAACATCAGGAGAAATTGATGATGTTCTATTAGTTGGACCGATAGAACCTGCCACATATCTAGGTTTATTTGGTTGACTTTCTGTAAACTCTGTAGCTACTTCTGCTGCAATTTTAGCGCCATAATAATTAATATCATAAGCATACTTTTCTAGCGAATAATCAGCCTGAGCAATCGAAGTGCCAGAAAATGTATTTGTTTCTACTATATCTGCTCCAGCAGTGAAATATGCTTTATGAATGTCTTTAATGATATCTGGACGAGTTAAAGAAAGTAAATCGTTATTTCCTTTTAATGGCTGATTATGATTCTCAAACCAGCCCTTTCGAAAGTCATTCTCATTGAGATGATGTCTTTGAATCATGGTTCCCATTGCACCATCAAGAATTAAAATTCTTTTTTTTGCTAATTCGTATATGCTTTCTTTAATAATCATGCTTTTAAAAAAAAATCCCTAACGAAATTAATCGAAAGAGATAAAAAGTATTGTATAAATATTTCTTTATCACTTATCTGTGTTGTTTAACAAACAACAGGATTTAGCACCTTCCCAATGGGGGTTGCTAAGGATTCAATGGGCCTACTCCCTCCTCCTTTCTAGATAAATACAAAGAACTTATAGCAAATATAGTTAGAGAATTATCATCGTCAATTTAAATAGATGAAAAATCGACTATTTAGATTGAAATAATTGAACATAAAGAGATTTAATTCTCTTTCTAAACAAGAAAAAAAGAATTATATATGGAATAACCATAAGAAAAATAATTCCAGTATTTATACCATTACCTACAGTAAAATCTTCTTTGTTACTACTAATTATCTGAGCTCTACAAGTAGAGCACCCTTGAGAAAAACTAGAGAATTCAAAAGAAATTATTGCGATAAAGAATAATATTTTAGGTAATGTTTTCAACTGTAGAATGGAGATATCATTATATAAACAACTACGCCTGTAACGGCTACATATAGCCAAACAGGGAATACGTATTTAGCCATTTTTTTATGTGCTGAAAATTCAGAAATAGATGCTCTATAGGCAGTAAATAAAATAAAAGGCAATGAAAGTCCAGCCAATAAGATATGAGAAATTAAAATAATGTAATAAATATATTTAATGGTGCCCTGCTCATTAAAGGAAGTGCTGTCTGCTAAAATATGGTGTGCTATATAAGAAACTAGAAATAATAAAGAAAGCAAAATTGCTAAATTCATAGTTTTTTTATGCAGAATATATTTTTTTGATTTGACAAAATAAATTCCCAATAATAAAAGAGTAGCTACAGTGCCGTTAATAATCGCGTTTATTTTAGCAAAAATGTGAACGTCAAAACCAAGATCAACTTTAATCTTAAGTTCATGAAGTAAAACTACAACAGCAAAAACTACAACAGAAACAGTCCAGATTAATCTGTTGGCTAGTTTGTCATTTTTGGTAAGCGAAGGTTCAGGTAAATTCATATTAGTTTTTGATGTCCAAAATTAATCTATTTGAAATTAAATAAAAAAATGTCTAATCTTGTTTTAGTTTTTTAATGTCATTTAAAAGAACATCCATTTGGTCTTCATCAGTACCATCATAATAGCCTCTAATTCTTAATTTTTCATCGATTAGCATCATCTTTTCGGAATGTAAAAAACCCCCTGGAGCCAGTGCATCTTCTTGGTTTGGAACTAAAAATCCATTAACACCTAATTGATAAATTAACGTCTGATTTCCAGTAAGAAGATTCCAATTATCACCATTTATTCCAAAAGCATTCTGATACCAAAGTAATCTTTCCGATGTGTCTTTTTTTGGGTCTACAGTAAAAGAAACAAATCCTACATTAAGGTCCTTTGTTGACTTTTGAAGTTTTACCATATTCATGGTCATTGCAGGGCATATTGTTGGACAATGGCTAAAAAAGAAATCAACAACATGTATTTTTCCCTTATAAGAATCAGAATTTATGGTATCTCCATACTGATTTTGAAAAGACCAAGCTGGTATTGTATGGAATAGAGTATCAATATCTAAACCTTCCACAAATTCTTTATTACCAAAGATTGGAAGTTTTTCAATTTCTGTTTTGTCAGCACAACCAAAAATCAAAAAAAGAATTAAAATAGACACATTTTTAATCATCTTTTTCTTCCTTTAAAATAAGACTAATTTCTTTTGTAATTCTTCTTACTTCACCAAAATTATATGTGAAATATTTACCTCTAATTTGCTGATTTTTATCAACTAACAATGTCATCAAATATGCTTCTTTATCGAATCCAAACAAAGTATCTTTTTTTAACCATGGGTTTCCTTGTCTAAAATCCATATCAAAAAATGGATGATAATCTGTAGTTGCTAATTTCCATTTTTCTGGATCTAAATTATTATGAACTCTAAATTGTTTCATTTTTTGATTTATAGCTGAGTCCTTATCAATGAAAACAGAAACAACAACTACATCTTCAAACCCTTTGTTATTTACTAATTCATTGTATATTTTAATTTTAAACCATTCTAATCTAAATGGACATTTATTAAAATCAGTAGGACAATCTGTTGAAAGGAAATTGTATAAAACTATTTTGTCACTTAAGTCTTCAGATGTGATTTCATTATTATTTTCATCATGAAAAGTAAAAGAATCATGAAACTCACCAAATACTGGCTGATCAACATAAACAGGAGAACCAGAGATTAAAAAGCCTATTAATAAAGAGAACCCAATTAAAATAGAAAAAAGAATTACAGCACCTTTCTTTGGAATTAGATACTTAAAATCTAAACTCATGGACTAATAACATCAAAAAAGGGCGATAAATAGTCAGCTGCTTCAGTAAGACAAATGAAAATTAAATACGCTATAAAGAGTAAATAAGGCCCTAAAATTAACCATTTAAAGTTCTTCCTTTCATCACCAAGATGCATAAAAACAAGAACAATGTATCCAGCCTTAACCAGTGTTAAAATAATAAATGACCATTTTATAATCCACCAAAAATTATTTGCGATGCCATCATAATATTGTTTAATGAAAGCTCCAGTACTTACTTCAACAATGGTAATTATTGTTAAAATTAATGTTACTTGCCAAATTTTCTTTCTAATGGCTTTTCCATGTTCTTCATCATGATTAGCTAACAATGAATACTCATGATCTTTAATTAAATCGTCTCTTTCCATAATCTAAATTATTAAACAAGATAAAAGAAGGTAAATACAAATACCCATACTAAATCAACAAAGTGCCAATATAATCCAACTTTTTCAACCATTTCAAAATGCCCTCTTTCATCATAAACGCCTCTAACAACATTGATATAAACAATTAAATTAAAAACAACACCAGAGAAAACGTGGAATCCGTGAAAACCAGTAATAAAGAAAAAGAAGTTTGCATACTGTGGCACTTCAGGAGCATATTCATTCTCTATTAGATTAGCCCCCTGCATAGTAGCAGTAGCTCCATCAAATAAAGATTGAGCAGAAGCTCCATCTACAATTACTCCTTTTCCAAATTTTAAAATAAGATCTTTACCTCCGTTAAGGTATTCAACAACTGCCCAACCTTCAGCAGTTAAAACACTTCCATAGTGAGTTCCATGAATAAAGTGATACCACTCCCAAGCTTGTGAGCTAACAAAGAAAACTCCACCCACAACAGTTAATAACAACCATTTAGCAACTCCTTTTTTATCCTTTCTGTGACCAGCTTCAACGGCAAGAACCATTGTTACTGAGCTGACAATAAGGATAAAGGTCATTAATGCTACGTAAAGAAGGGGATATCCATTACCAAGAAAAGGCATAGCATTGAAAGTTTCTTCTCCAATAGGCCAAGATTCTGCAGAATGTCTAGCAAAACCATAGGCTGTTAATAGTGAACCAAAAGTTAATGCATCTGAAACTAAAAACATCCACATCCATTGCTTTCCGTAAGATATTCTAAAAGGTGAACCACCACCTCCCCAAAGTTCAGATTTACTTATTTTTTCAGAATGTTGCCCCATAATGATTTTTTTTCGAGTACAAGTTTAATTAATATATTCAAGAAATACATACAAATACACCCATAAAAGTCCAACAAAGTGCCAAAAAATACTTCCAGCTTTTAATCCAGCTTGATTTTTTTCATTGTATTTATTATTTATAGATCTTAAAAAAATAATGAGTAAGACTAAAATACCTAAACAAATATGAAGAAAATGGATTCCTGTTAAAACCCAAACAAAACTGCTTGAAACATTTGTTGTTTGAAAAAACTCACCATACTGGGTGCTATTTAATTCTTGTTTTAATTGAGTCCAATTATTATTTTCTATCTCAATCTCAATTCCATTATTTAACAACAAGTAAGTTTCAAAATTAGAGACTACTGAATCTTCAAAATAAATAAGACCATTTTTTATTTCAAATTCTTTCCCACCTTGATATACAATTTCGTTGATTGCTTTTTTTTGTTGATCGTCTAATGCTCTTGAAGGAAAATAAAGTTTCTTTTTATTGTATTCTAAGTTTTCACCATTTAATGAAACTGAAAAGTCTTTTCCATAATCACCCACCAACATGAAAAATGGTTTATTTTGATAAACACCAAAAGCAAACTTAAACAACTCATCACCTTCGCTTTCTGAGAGTCTAACTCCATTTTTAAATGGATATCCCTCTATAATTTCAACAATTGAATTGTCTTTAGCTGAGTAAATTGAATACGGATTTTCATAATCTATAACATTAATTTTTTTTGACCTGTAACCAAAATCATCTCCACAAAATTGATGTGCAAAATCTCTAATTTCTAGAACTTGGGAAGGATTAAGTGGAGTGCCATTTATTTCATAATTATCTCCATTATAGATTATTTGGTTATTCTCTTTAGAAATGTAGTATGACTGTCCGTATTGACCATAAACGTAAGTAATAAATGATTTTACAGCGTTTCCATTATTGTAATACTTTTTCCAACCAAAATATTGAAAAACACAAAAAGAAAATCCTAAAAATAAAGTACATAAAAGAAGACTTTTCAATCGTTTTAGCTTCCCTTTTTTTGCTGCATTAAAAGCAAAATACAATGTTATACTGCTCATAGCAATAATTAATGTGCTAAACAGAAAATAATTAGGCAAATGAATGTTTACCCAAAATTTGTCCATTTTTCTTACCAATACTGCACTGCTTAAACCAGCAAACAACATAATACTAGAAATTATTCCAACGTAAACTAGACTTGAATATACATTAATCTTTGAAGCTTTTTGATTAGCTGATTCATCATTATTATTCATGGAAATTAAATTTTATCTAGGTAATAAATAAACAAGACTAAAGGTAAATAAACGAAAGATAGAAACATGACTTGTTTAGCATATTTCATATCTAATGTTCTAAAAAGTTTAACAGCTGGAATAAGCATTGAAAGACTGGCTATAATAGCAAAACACATAGATAATAGCCCACTCATGTTAATAGCCCAAGGTAGCATGGTAATGGGAATTAAAAAACCAGAATACAACATGATTTGAAAAGCACTTTTCTTATCTCTATATCCAGAAGGCAACAATTTAAATCCTGCTAATTTATAATCCTCATCTAACTTCCAACAGATAGCCCAGAAATGAGGGAATTGCCAAAAAAATTGTATTAAAAATAGAATACCAGCCTCAAGACCAAATTCTCCTGAAATAGCCACATAACCAAGCATTGGAGGGATACTACCGGGAATAGCACCAATAAAAACAGCAAAAGGAGTTACGGTCTTTAATGGTGTATAGACAATTACATAAAGTGCTAAAGCTAAAGCACCTAAAATTGCACAGGCATCGTTTACTAACCACAATAAAAACAAACCAGCACAACCAATAAGACTTGCAAAGACAAGACTTTCAATCACACTTAAATTCCCCAATGGAAGCGGTCTGTTTTGAGTCCTCTTCATTAGTTTATCCAAATCTCTTTCCCAAACCTGATTGAATGCATTAGATGAGCCAGTAATTAGAAAACCTCCAACAAAAAGAAAAATCAAATGAAGATAATCAGCTTCGCCTGGAGCAATCAAATAACCAAGCAAAGCACTAATTACAACTAAAGAAGATAGCCTTAGTTTAGTAAGGTCAGCATAGCTTTTAATCTTTTGGATTAAGCTTATCTTTTTTGCTGGCAGTTTAATATCTTTTTGCATTTTAAGAATGCGAAATTACTATTTTTTAATGTTATTAAACGCCTATTTATCAATAATCTAAATAGGAGTTCCAAAGATTAGACTTAACACCAAATGAAATTAATATATCATTGTTAATTTGTTGATGTTTATTAGTTCTAAAAACAACATTAGAAAATAAAGCAGTATTTGATTTTGCAATTAATTGATAGGAAAATAAAGCACTAAAGTGATTGGCAACATTTAAATCTCCCTGAAGAGTAAAATTATCGTACTCATTTAGTCTTGTGGTATAGCTAAAAAACATGTCCCCTCCATAATTGCCAAAAGTATTAGCCCCGTGGCGTTGATAAGCATAATTTAGTTCAGCATTAAAGTTGTTTTTCTGATACCTCATTCTTATTAAAAGCTCTTTAAAGTTAGCTTCATAGGGGTGCGCTAATGATTGATTCAAATGTCCATAGTTTTGTTGGGAAACAACATGTGAATAAGTAAATGGACGAACTTCATTGTATTCTATTTGAACGCCTAATCCTTTAACTCCAAACAAATCAAATACTTTATACCCAAATTGAAACCCATATTTATTAGCCCACCATCCACTTGATGATCTCAATTCCTTTAACAAAAATTCATCTACTAAAAGCTGTCCATAGAAAATGTGTTTTTTAAATATTCTAACTTTTAAATTTGCTCCTAAAAAGGAATTATCAGCAGAGCCAATACTATACTCGACAGGTCTAAAAAAAATAATAGGATTTAAGTAGTTAATATCAAAATTTCGTTGATTTAAAGAGTCTTTAGCCGCCCATACAACAGATTCAAAAATAGAAAGGTTTATCGCTTTGTTTATGTTCCAACTTAAAATGTGAGAACTAGAGAATTTTTTATTTTCTTGTCCGTTATAATTATCTTCATGCATGGAATATAAATTCACATATTTAACTTTCCAAAACTCAGATTCTATTTTAATGTAAGGATATGAAGGAGCAAAATCTGATAAAAGTAAAGAACGATAACCATCACCAAAAAAATTCTTTCCCTTGCCAATAGAAAATAAAATATACTTATTTAAAATTGCAGCTAGATTAAAATCAAATTGATGAATTTGAAATTCATTTGTTGAGTCGATTAAAAGTCCAAAACCTTGAACTGTAGATCTATTGTGAGTTCTTTCTATAGAATAGTTAGACAAGCTCCCCCATCTATAAACATACCTTGAAAAAAAAGAGATTTTAGAATTAAAATTTAATTCACACTGAGCGCCAATGCTAGCAGAAAGATTAGAGTTACTTTTATTTGGTGAAATAAAATAATTAGCTCCAATTACAGGGAGAAAAATTGCTTTTTTACTGTTTAAATCTGAACCATAAATCCATACACCTTTCTGAAAAGAGCTATCCTTAAAAGATTCGTTTATAGTAGTTTTAAAATTATATGGTTTAACGATAGAGTGCTTGTTGCTGTCTGACTGATACAAAGAAGATTCTAATTGAAAAACTCTTTGGTTATCTCCATAAAAATAATGTTGTGCATTAATAGAAAATACAAGAATTAAAAAAACAATATTTAAAATTAATTTAACCAACGTTATGATGATTGTGTTTTGTTTATTTTAAAAAAGAAAATGACAGCTATTAATAACATTGAACTGCCTAATTGTAAAGAAAATATTAACGTTGGATCTTGAATTTTGAAATAAATCTGGAATAGAAACTGTAAACCGATAATAGTTAAAGTATAAAAGTAGAGTATGAAAACAGAATAAGTATGACTTAGCCCCATCTTAGAAAGATGATGATGTATGTGGTTTTTATCAGCAAGTAATGGGGACTTTCCTCTAAAAATTCGAAGAGTAAAAACTCTTATTGTATCAATTAAGGGATAAACCAGAACAGACATAGCCAATACCGGTTTGTTAATTACAATTAGCCATTCTGGTGAGTTGGAATAGTCCTGACTTATACAATTTATTGCTAATACACAAAGAATAACCCCAATTAATAATGAACCCGAATCACCCATGAAAATTCTTGCAGGAGAAAAATTAAAAATTAAAAACCCAAAAAGAGATCCTGCTAAAACATAAGACAATAGAGAAAGAGGGATGTTTCCTGCGTAATAAAAAATCAATCCAAAAGAAACTGCAGCTATTAATCCTATTCCTGCAGCTAATCCATCAAGTCCATCAATTAAATTAATTGCATTAATTATAACTATATATACAAAAAATGAAAGTAGGTAACTCTGCCACAAATCTAATTCTTCATTTATACCGAAAATTCCCTGCATTTCGAAAATCCTTATGTCAGCCATAATTACTAGGATAAATCCTACGACAAAATGTGCAATTAATTTTTTCGCAGGTGCTGTTCCAATTATATCATCTTTAATTCCAACAAAAAACAATATTATTAAACAAGCAATTAAAGCTTTAAAATTGGAAAGCATATGAGGGATATGGCTGTATTTTTCAGGAAACCATAATGAATAAGAAAAAAGAATAGACCCAAAAATAACAATACCTCCAATTGTAGGAATACTCCATCCGTGCATTTTACGTTTCTCGTTAGGTTCATCTACTAAATGCTTAAGCTTTGCTACCTTAATTAAAGAAGGTGTTGCTAAAAAAACAACTAAAAAAGCACTTACAAACCCAAGAAAAAGAATTAAACTACCTGTCATGTGTTTATTTATTGGTCAAAATAATTATTAATTAAATTGGTTCTAAAACCAATTGTGAAATATCTTTCAGCTGAATCTTCTGTTTTACGATTAAAAAAGTTCACAAACAATTTCATCTGAGTTTGTACATTTAACAAATAACCCAATTCAATGTATGAATAAAAAATTTGTTCGTTAACTAATGTTGTTGGCATTGTTGAGTATGTTGGCTTAAAGATATTATTTCCTAAATCAGAGTTAATTACATGTTCTTTAACCATTTTAGAAAGTTGAAGATTAAATAGAAATTTTTTATATTCTACATGTGTTTTTAATACTAATTCGGAAAACCCGCTACCTAATGGATGAGCCAACTCATGACCATTGTGGGTGTAAGATTGAATGATTCTTAAGCTATCAACTGTGTAAGAGAAAGGCTTTACATAGTTATATTCTACTAAAACATAGCTATTAACAGACCTAAATGGATTCAACCACTTAAGTCCTGACTGAAAGCCCCAATTGGATTGATCATGAAACATTGTTTGACCATACAACACCAATTTATCTTTAAACATAGAAGACAATGAGGCTCCATAAACTCTATTAATTCCTGATTCTTGTTTATTAACTAATTGAGAACTCCCAAAAATAGGAAGATAAAAAGAAACATCTGGACTTACCTTTCCAATTGAATCAACATATGATTTATGAACAACCCCTTCGAAAAAACTAAATTCAATTTGTTTATTTAGGTTAAAGGAAAGCATGTTTAGAGAAGTTGCTTTTTGCTTAAATAACGCTTCTGCTGTAATTGTTGAAAAGAGACTTCTTTCCAAAGAATGCATCCAAGCTGAAATATGCTTATAGGCAATTTTTCCATCAAGAAATTTATATTGTCCAGAAAAGTAAGGGTAGTCCGGAGCGTAATCGCTAAGTAGCAGTGACCTATAACCATTTCCAAAGAAATGTCTGCCATGACCAAATTGCAAATTCACATCGTTAACAGGGCTAAAAGACACATAGCCAGAAGCAATTGCCGCATCATGGCCGTAGGTTTTAAATGGCTTTGAACGACCTATTCCTAAAGCAACTCCTCTATCATCAGCAACTTCATCTAAATAGTCTGGATAATTTATTTGGTTTTCATAGACTCTAGTTCCAAAAGATACTTTATCGCCTAAATCACCAAGGACACGAAATCCTCTTGTGTTGGTATAATATCTATATAAACCATTACTATTTTGATTTCCGAAGGAAAAATTAAATAATGGATCTACTTGCAAGTGAACCTCTTTATCAACTATATCTAAAACACTTTTTTTAAATATAAAATCATAAAGCTTAGCTTGATTTAATGAACTATCTATGTAATAATCTTTAAAAGATAATTGATTAAATTGTTCATTGTATGGCCTTAATGAACTATGATTTGTTTTAGGGGATAAACGTTGTAAAAAATTAAACTCTTGATAAAAATTCTTATTTTGAGACAACAAAGAGCTGCTTATACAAAGTGCTTGAATAATAATTACAAATCGATAAACTATCTGCTTATTATTCTTGTAATGAGTATTTTTCTTTATAATCTTCATATACACTTTTAACTCCCTCTACTAGATTTATTTTATGTTCCCAGCCTAAATTATTTAGTTTAGAAACATCTAATAGCTTTCTTGGTGTTCCATCTGGCTTTTCTTTGTCAAAATAAATCTCCCCATTAAATCCAACAGTAGATTTTATAAGTAAAGCTAATTCTTTAATTGAGATATCTAAACCTGTTCCTATGTTTACAATTTCTTTATCGTTATATTTTTTCATAAGAAAAATACAAGCAGCTGCTAAATCATCTACATGAAGAAACTCTCTTTTAGGATTTCCAGAACCCCAAACCTCTGTATGACTAGCATTTAAAACTTTTGCCTCATGAAACTTCCTGATTAAAGCAGGTAAAACATGTGAAGAATTAAGGTCATAGTTATCATTAGGCCCATATAAATTGGTGGGCATAACACAAATAAAGTTAGCATCAAATTGATCTCTATATGATTGACACATTTTAATACCTGCAATTTTAGCTATTGCATACGGTTCATTTGTTGGCTCTAATTTTCCATCTAATAATTCAGCTTCATTTATGGGTTGATTTGCATGTTTAGGGTAAATACAAGAAGACCCGAGAAAGAGTAATTTTTTTACTTTATAATGATGTGCAGAATTAATGACATTGTTTTGAATCATTAAATTGTCATAGATAAAGTCTCCTTTAAAGTTATTATTTGCAAATATTCCTCCAACTTTTGCTGCAGCCAAAAAAACATAATCTGGAAGATGGAGTTTGAAAAAATCATCAACCTTTTGTTGATTTCTTAAATCTAAGTCCTTTGACGTAACTTCTATAAAATTTGAATATCCAAGATTTTGAAGTTTTCTTTTAATAGCAGAACCAACCATTCCTGTATGACCAGCAATGTATATTTTATCATCAAAATTCATCAATCAAAATAGTTGTTAATTTCAAATCCATTTTTTTTTAAAAACTGTTCTTTTTCAAATAATTTAACATCTGAATTAACCATTTCCTTTACCATTTCTTTTAAATCATAACTGTGTTTCCATCCGAGAACTTTATTGGCTTTTGTGGGATCTCCAATTAACAAATCTACTTCTGTAGGTCTATAATAATTTCCATCAACTTCTATAACTGTTGACCCGTTTTCTGCATTTACCCCCTTTTCTTTAGAGCCATTTCCTTCCCAAACTAATTTAACTCCTATTTCATTAAATGCCAATTCACAAAAATGTCTTACTGTATTTGTTTTTCCAGTAGCAAGAACAAAATCATCAGGTTTATCTTGTTGTAACATTAACCACATTCCTTCAATATAATCTTTTGCATGTCCCCAATCTCTTTTTGCGTCTAAATTTCCAATGTATATTTTCTTTTGCATACCCAAGGATATTCTTGCAACAGCTCTAGTGATTTTTCGAGTAACAAAAGTTTCACCTCTTATTGGGCTTTCATGGTTAAATAATATACCGTTACAAGCAAACATATTGTAAGCCTCTCTGTAATTTCTTACAATCCAATAAGCATATAATTTTGCTACTCCATAAGGACTTCTTGGGTAAAAAGGAGTGGTTTCACTTTGAGGAACTTCTTGAGCTAACCCATAAAGTTCAGATGTTGATGCTTGATAAAATTTCACCTTATCCACCATGTTTAAAATACGAATGGCCTCCAAAATCCTTAGAGTTCCTAAAGCATCTGTGTTTGCTGTATATTCAGGTGAGTCAAAAGAAACTTTAACATGCGATTGAGCTGCTAAATTATATATCTCATCGGGTTGAACTTCCTGTATTATTCGAATCAAATTTGTTGCATCTGTTAAATCACCATAATGCAAATGTAAGCGAGCATCGGCATCATGTAAATCAACATATAGATGATCTATTCTTTCCGTATTTAAAGACGATGCTCTTCTTTTAATTCCATGAACGATGTAATTCTTTTTTAATAAAAATTCTGCTAAATAAGCACCATCTTGACCTGTTATTCCAGTTATTAAAGCGATTTTATTCATTCGATTTTTTAATTAGGAAACAATGAACCAGTTATTTAAAAGATTCTTTCTGTTATATATCATTTCTTTTTTTGTTTTAAAATCTATTAGCTTTTTTCCAGCATGCTTTACAATTGCGTGTCCTGCTGCAGTATCCCATTCCATCGTAGGTGCAAAACGAGGATATACATCAGCTATTCCTTCTGCAACTAAACAAATTTTCAATGAGCTTCCCATGGAAACGACATCAACAGCACCATGTTTTTTGGAAAGATTGTCAAAATATACTTTTGTCTCCTTAGATAGATGAGAACGACTTCCAACAGCAACAAACTTTTCCTTATTTTTCACACTCGGCAATTGAGTAACTATATTATCAATTTTTTTAAACGCTCCTTCAATAGAAGCGTAATACAATACTTTTGTCACAGGAACATAAATAACTCCCAATATTGGCTCTCCATTTTCAATTAAAGCAATATTAACGGTAAACTCTCCATTTCTTTTCACAAATTCTTTTGTTCCATCAAGTGGGTCAACAATCCATAACCTGTCCCAATTTTTTCTTTCACTGTAAGGAATTGACCTGCCTTCTTCACTTAAAACAGGTATTTTAGTTTTTTTTAACTCTCTTATAATAACTTCATTGGCATTTTGATCTGCAACAGTTAATGGAGATTCATCTTCTTTTTTAAAGACTTCAAAAGATCCAGCATATACATCCATGATTTGCTTACCACCAAGAATTGCGGCATCAATAGAAATGTCTAATAATTCATTATTTTTCACTTTTTCTATTTTTTAGTCCAAAATTAGATTTATACCAAAGTCTTTCGTGAAAATAATATAGAACCATTTTAAGTAAAAATTCTGCAATAGCTATTCCAGTTGCTTTTTCCTTAGCATAAGGATCATCTTTAAAGAAAAACAATGCTAGTAAAAATGTAGTTACGGATGCTATTATCCTCCATGTAATTGTTTTGGCAAAATGCCGTTTCTTACTTTGCTCCAAAATTTGAATTTATAAATTTAATACCCACTACCAGCTCCAGAAATCTTCTCAATTGGGTGCCATGTAGTTTTTGTTTCCATAAAATTTGTAACCAGATATGGATTTTCATTTTTACTTGAAGATAAATCTTCATTTTTTAGTAAAACAATTCTTTTTAAATTGTCAACAGCTGCAATTTGAATCTCCTTTACTTCCATAGAATTATTTTTACAATAAAATATGGCATTTACATCCATGTGAGTAGATAGATGTCCTAACAATTCAGAAGATCGACCAGTTAAAATGTTAACAACACCTGAAGGGACATCAGAAGTAGCCAATACTTCAGCAAAAGTTACCGAACAAAGGGGGAGTTCTTCAGATGAAATTAAAACTGTAGAATTTCCAGCCACTAGTGGTGGAATTATAGCGGACACAACTCCTAGCAAGGAATCTTTTTCTGGAGCAACAACACCAACTACTCCCATTGGTTCTAGCATAGAGAAATTAAAATGACTTGAAGCAACAGGGTTAACAGCACCAAATACTTGATTAATCTTATCGCACCAACCAGCAAAATAGATGATTCTATCAATTGATAATTCAACCTCTTTTTTTGCAGCATTTTTATTTTTCCCTTGAATTATAATTTCCTCTATAAATTGCTCTTTCCTACTTTCTAAATTCTCGGCAATTCTATACAATATTTGGCTTCGATTATTAGCAGACTTACTTGCCCAAGAACCAGTGGCTTTTCTCGCTGCAACAACCGCGTTTCGTATGTCTTTTCTAGAACTTAGACACATATTAGCTATGGGTATATTTTTATTAAAAACTTGATAAAACCGACCCGATTCTGTTCGAGGAAATTTACCATCAATAAAAATTTTATACGTTTTTAAAACTCCTATTCTATCTGACATAATTAAAATTTTAAATATGGTGCTAATCCATGTAAACCACCTTCTCTACCGTGACCACTTTCCTTGTAGCCTCCAAATGGAGATGTGGGGTCAAATTTATTATATGTATTAGCCCAAACAACTCCAGCTTTCATTTGATTGGTTAAATTAAATATTTTAGA
>JAQWSL010000001.1 GCA_029243225.1 Flavobacteriales bacterium | reverse complement strand
TCTGAGGATTCTACTTTTTCAGAGATACCACTAGCCATCTGATAATCCTTTTCAGCTTCTTCTTTGATGACCTCCATAGCATCATCAATAGTAATTCTACCAATTAGAGCACCTACTTCATTTATAACAGGAACTACTACCAGTTCATATTTTTCCATTATTGAGGCAACTTCTTCAGCAGGAACTAATGCTTGAACATGTATGGGATCTTTTCTATAAATATCTTTAATTAAAGTGCTATCTAAAGCGTATAGAAATTTCTTCAAAGATAGAGTTCCCAAAAGATTTGAATTATTATCAGTAACATAAATTGTATAAATCTGATCAACATCTTCGACTTGTTTTCTGAGTAGTTCTAGAGCGTTCTTAACAGTCCAATTAACATTAGCAGCTATGAATTCTTTATCCATAATACCACCAGCACTATCTTCATCATAATTAAGAAGATCGGTAATGTCACTTGTTTGGGTTTCATCTTTAATTTCACTTAAAACTGCTTCTTGCTTTTTTTCTGGAAGGTCTTGTAATAAATCTGTTGCATCGTCAGAATCCATTTTCTCAATGGATTCTGCAATTTGTTTTGCAGAAAGAGATTCCAAGAATTTTTCTCTAACGTCCTCATCGATTTCAACAAGAACATCAGCTGCTTTTTCTTCTTCTAAAAGTTGATAGATATATTGAGCTTCTTCAAGATTAACATAATCCATAACATCTGCAATGTCAGCAGGATGTAAATCAATAATATTATTGATAATAAAAAGATTATCCTTCTCAACTATTGCTTGAGAAACATTACTTAGAAAATCTTTTGTCAATTCGAACTGCATTATTCCCTGATTTAGAGTTAGCTAGTCATTTCATGTTACCAGAAACGAAAATAAGAAATTACCTTGAACTAATAATCGTTATTTCATTAAGGTTTCTAAAAAATTTGTTAGAACAATAAAATCTTCGACATATAATTGCTCTGGTCTCTTTGTAAAAAGCGGATGATCTTCAATGTTTTTACCCACAAACGATTTAATTGTATTTCTAATCATTTTTCTTCTCTGATTAAACGTTGCCTTGACAACACTTTTAAATAATTGCTCATTGCAAGGAAGTTTTAAAGTATTATTTCTTGTTAAACGAATTACGCCCGATTTGACTTTTGGAGGAGGATCAAAAACATGTTCATCAACTGTAAAAAGGTATTCAACTTCAAAAAATGCTTGAACAAGAACACTTATTATTCCATATCTTTTATTCCCAGGCTTTTCAGCTACACGCTGAGCCACTTCTTTTTGAAACATACCAACAAGCTGAAAAACTTTATCTTTTTCTTCCAAAACTTTAAATAATATCTGAGAAGAAATGTTGTAGGGGAAATTCCCTGCTATAGAAACCTTTTGACTAGAAAATTCAGTAAAATCAAATTTTAAAAAATCTTCATTTCTAACATCCAGAGATGGGTAATTAACCTTTAAATAAGCAATCGATTCATTATCGACTTCTAAAGCTATTAAGGGTTCTTGTCTTTCTAATAGAAATTTAGTTAATGCGCCTGTGCCTGGCCCAATTTCTATTACTGTATCACAATTAGGCGATTTAATTAACGATGAAGCTATTTCCAAACTAATACTTTCATCCTTTAGAAAATGTTGCCCTAAATGTTTTTTTGGCTTAACCATTAGGCAAAAGATTGTAATTGTATTAAACGATTATACACTCCATTTTTCTGAATAAGCTCCTTGTGAGTTCCTTTCTCAACAATCTCACCTTCTTGCATAACAAGAATACAATCTGCATGTTGGATTGTAGAAAGCCTATGAGCTATTACTAAAGATGTCCGATTTTTCATTAAGCGTTGCAGAGCTTCTTGAACTAATTTTTCTGATTCTGTATCTAGCGCAGATGTTGCTTCATCCAAGATTAAGATTTCTGGATTCTTAAGTACAGCTCTAGCAATAGCGATGCGTTGTTTTTGTCCACCAGATAATTTACCTCCACCATCACCAACAATAGAATCGTACCCTTTTTCAAAACTCATTATAAAATCATGAGCATTTGCAATTTTTGCAGCAGCCATTACTTCATTCTTATTAGGATTTTCAACAGCATAAGCAATGTTGTTGAAAATTGAATCATTGAACAAAATACTTTCTTGAGTTACTATTCCTAATAAAGACCTTAAACTTTTTAATGAAATTGTATTTATTGAATGTTGATCAATTTTAATTTCTCCTTTTTCTATTTCATAAAATCGAGGAACTAAATCTGCCAATGTTGTTTTTCCAGAACCAGACTGCCCAACTAAGGCAATCGTTTGTCCTTTTTTAATTTCTAAAGAAATATTTTTGAGCACCCAATCTTGCTCGTATCTAAAAGACACTTTTTCAAATGAAATTGATTCTGAAAAATTAACGATCTTTTCAGCATTTTCAATGTCATAAATAGACACCTCTGCCTCAGTTATTTCTTTTATTCTATCCATTGCAGATAATCCCTTTTGAGCATTTGAATATGCCTTAGTTATTGCTTTAAAAGGGGATATTAATTGAGAAAGGAAAGCTATATATGCAATGAAAAAAGACCCGTCAATTTCGCCATCAATAGCCAAAAGACCACCGTACCATAAAACAGATGCAATAAGCGTAATTCCTAAAAATTCACTTAAAGGAGAAGCTAAATCAGCCTTTCTATACATTTTTATCATTAACCGATTGTATTCTGTATTTAATTTATCGAATTTTCTAATTGCTTTTTCTTCAACACTAAAACCTTTAATAATTCTTAGTCCAGAAATAGATTCTTCTAAATAAGAAATTAAATCTCCTAAACGAGACTGCCCCTTTTTAGCATTGCCTCTTAAACTTTTTGCAACAAAACCAATCATAACTCCAGCAAGAGGAAAGAAAATTGCTAAGAACAATGTAAGTTCAGGACTCATCCATATTAAGATGATAAAATAAATAACAATATTTAACGGGTCTCTAAAAGTTGCCTCAATTGATTTTAAAATTGACCACTCAATTTCCTTTAAATCATTTGTCATTTTTGAAAGAATATCTCCCTTTCTTTCTTCGCTAAAAAATGACAATTGTAAATTTAATAACTGACGATACATGGTGTTTCTGAAGTCCCTAATAACTCCATTTCTTATCACCGCAATGAAATATAAAGCAAAATAAATACAAGCATTTTTCAAAAGGGTAAATACCACCACTAATACACAAACATACATCAATACCACTGCAGAACCGTTCAATTGAATTTGTTCAGCTAAAAAATAAAAGCCATGTTCTTTTAAAGAATATCCATCTGCAAAAAAATCAGTTTCTGGATTTGATTCTAAAATTCTTTGAACTTTTCCTTCTTGATTAAATAGAATCTCCATTATAGGAATCAGAAGAATAATAGAAAATGCAGAGAATAGCATTCCCAAAACATTAAAAATCACATTTAATGAAGCATGTTTGTAGTAACCTTTAACAAGTGTCAGTATTCTTAAAAATTCAATCATCTTTGATTTAAGGTATGGGGTCAAAGATAAGATTATGGTATAAAAAACATCTTATCTCATGTTTTATTTACATGTTCACAAGCTAAAGAGAGCTAATTTTACTTGTTTTATCTAAATTTGTCACCATGAATATTAGACAAGAAAAAATAGCCAGTTTAATTCAAAAAGAGCTAGGACAGTATTTTCAGAAAGAAGCTAGAACCTTGTGTATGGGAGCAATGGTTAGTGTAACAGTAATAAGATTAAGTCCAGACTTGTCAATTGCTAAGGTTTACTTAAGCATTTTTGGGGCTAAAAACATAGAAGAAGTTTTTGAAAAAATAATGAATTCTTCAGCAACAATTAGGTACGAAATTGGTAAAATCGTTAGGCATCAGTTAAGAAAAACACCAGATTTTCATTTCTATCTTGATGATTCTTTTGATTATTCAAAAAAGATTGATGACCTATTAAAAGAATAATGAAAAAATTATATAACTACTTACTAAACACACTCCCAAGACCTTTACTAATTAGGCTGAGCTATGTTTTTAAATTATTCGCACCTATTTTATACAAGGGGAATTCTGTTAAATGTAATGTATGTAAAAAATCATTTAGAAAATTCCTTTCCTATGGTTCAAAAGTTGCTCATAGAGAAAATGTTTTATGCCCCTATGACTTAACTTTGGAAAGACACCGGTTAATGTGGTATTATTTAGAGAATAATTCTACTTTTTTCATCCAAAAAAATTTAAAACTACTACATATTGCTCCTGAACAATGTTTTCATAAAAAATTTAAATCACAAAAAAACTTATCTTACTTAACAGGTGATTTAGAATCTCCAATTGCTGACTTGCATTTTGATTTACATGAAATTCCTCTTGAAGAAAACTCATTTGATGCAATCTTTTGTAATCATGTTCTTGAACATGTTAAAGATGACAATAAATGTATGAGTGAATTATTTAGAATAATGAAACCTGGTGGATGGGGGATTTTTCAAGTTCCAATTGATTGGAACAATTCTCTCACTTATGAAGATTCTTCCATAACCTCTTTAGAAGACAGAGAAAAACATTTTTGGCAGAAAGATCATCTACGATTATATGGACTAGATTATCCAGATAAATTAAAAGCAGTTGGGTTTAATGTTGAAGCTTTTGACTATCATCAACACATGGGTAAAGAAGAAATAAAAAAATACAGGTTTCATGAAAATGAAATTCTTTACATATTAAAAAAACCATAATTGGATTTTAAATATGAAATATCAACATTAGAAGAGCTATTAATTCCTGCTAAAAAAATTAAATCTTTACTTAACAAACATTCAATATTTATTTTAGATGGAGAAATGGGTGTTGGTAAAACAACATTTATTGGAGCGATATGCAACTTACTAAAAGTTAATTCAATTTCTTCACCTACTTATTCAATTGTCAATAATTATTATAGTCCTTTAATTGGTGAAATTTATCATTTTGACTGTTATAGATTAAAAGATGAAGATGAAGCAACGGAGAGTGGTTTAGAAGAAATGTTAGACTCTGGATTTCCTTGCTTCATAGAATGGGCTGACAAAATTCAAAACCTTTTACCTAATAAGTTCGTAAGGATTAAAATTGAGCAGCATAATAATATTCGTAACTTAATTATATCAATATGATATCATCTGGTGATGCCCTTAAATCTTTAGCACGTGAGGCGGCAATGCTTCCTCAAGAAGAAATGTTGGAAGTTGGGCGAAAAAAACAAAGTCTTTACATAGGAATACCCAAAGAAACTGAATTTCAAGAACAAAGAGTTGCACTTGTTCCTGAAGCTGTCAACTTGTTAGTTTCTAACGGTCACAGAGTTGTTATTGAGACCAACGCTGGGGCTAATGCAAATTTTTCTGATAATGATTTCAGTGAAGCTGGTGCTAAAATTGCATACAGTCCTGAAGAGGTTTATGAATCTGATATAATTCTTAAAGTTACTCCTCCTTCAATAAAGGAAATTTCTTTAATGAAACACAAACAAATTTTATTTTCAGCCCTTCAGTTGACTGTTCAACCCGGAGATGCACTTAAAAAATTAATCAGTAAAAAAATTACTGCTATTGCTTGGGACTATGTACAGGATGAAGAAGGTGTCTTTCCAATCATTCGATCCATGGGAGAAATTGCAGGAACTACTTCAATTCTCATTTCTGGTGAGCTTATGAGTAACGCAAATAATGGAAAAGGATTAATGTTAGGAGGCGTTGCTGGTATTACTCCACCAGAAGTCGTAATTATTGGTGCTGGAACCGTAGGGCAATATGCTGCTAAAGCAGCATTAGCTTTGGGAGCATCTGTTAAAGTTTTTGACAACTCTGTTGCCAAATTAAGAAGAATTCAAAGAGATTTAGGTCAACGAGTTTTTACCTCAGTAATTCAGCCTAAAGTATTGTCTAAAGCATTAAAAAGATGTGATGTAGCTATAGGGGCCTTAAGAGTTCCTCATGGAAGAACTCCATGTGTTGTTTCTGATGACATGGTAAGAAGTATGAAAGAAGGATCGGTAATTGTTGATGTTAGCATTGATAAGGGTGGTTGTTTTGAGACCTCAAAAATCACAACGCACGAAAGTCCAACTTTCAAAAAACATGGTGTGATACATTATTGTGTTCCAAATATTGCATCTAGAGTATCTAGAACTGCTAGCTACGCATTAAGCAATATTTTTTCACCTTTATTAATTGAAATAGCAGAAAGAGGTGGTTGTGAAAAATTAATTCAAACAGAAAAAGGATTCAGACACGGAGTATATGTTTATAAAGGAACATTAACTTCATCATTTCTAGGAGAAACATTTAATCTTCCTTACAAAGATCTTGATTTACTTATTTCAGCTCTTTAAAATTAACTTACATACATTGATGCTTTTACAGCATCCATTACCTTTTTAACACTAGGCAATGCTTCTTCAATTAAATTTTTAGAAAATGCAAAAGGAGTATCAGATTGCATAACTCTTAAGACTGGTGAATCTAAATGATCAAAAGCGTATCGCTGAATATGGTATGCTAATTCGCTAGAAATAGATGCTAAAGGCCAACTCTCTTCAACAACCACGCATCTGTTAGTTTTCTTTACCGATTCAACAATTGTATCATAATCAATTGGGCGTATAGATCTTAAATCTATAACCTCACAACTTATTCCTTCTTTTTGAAGCTCTTGGGCAGCTGCATGAACAACTTTAAGAATTTTCCCAAAAGAAACTATAGTAACGTCTGAACCTTTTGTTCTAACATTTGCTTTACCAATAGGAACTAAATACTCTTTTTCAGGTATTTCCCCTTTATCTCCATACATTTTTTCAGATTCCATAATTAAAACTGGATCGTTGTCTCTGATAGCAGATTTTAAAAGGCCTTTGGCATCGTAAGGAGTAAAAGGAGTAACTACTTTTAGCCCAGGAACATGAGCATAAAAAGATTCAAAACTTTGAGAATGTGTAGCTGCAAGCTGACCTGCAGTACCATTTCCTCCCCTAAATACAATAGGACAACCATATTGACCTCCACTCATTTGAAGCATTTTAGCAGCACTATTGATTATCTGGTCTGAAGCAAGTAAAGCAAAGTTCCAAGTCATGAACTCAACAATTGGACGTAAACCATTCATTGCTGCCCCAACTGCAATTCCAGCAAAACCTAGTTCAGCAATAGGAGTGTCGATTACTCTTTTAGCACCAAATTCATCCAACATTCCTTGAGAAACTTTGTAAGCACCATTATACTCTGCTACTTCTTCCCCCATAAGAAAAACATTTTCATCTTTTCTCATTTCTTCACACATTGCCTCTCTTAAGGCTTCTCTATATTGTACAGTCCTCATAGTTGAATAAATTTAATGATGGCAAAATTAAACTATAATAAAATATAAAAACTAAAAAATATATAAAAAAATAGTATGCTTGCATAATAAAAAAAACTAGATTTGATGAGTCTTAGAAAGACATTATTTTATTTTTGTAAAAAATTAATTAACCAAAAAAAAAATTAATGAAATTACTAGTATGCATTAGTAAAGCTCCCGACACAACTGCAAAGATTTCCTTTTCAGATAATGACACAAAATTTAACGAATCTGGTGTTCAGTATATAGTTAATCCATATGATGAGTGGTACGCTTTAGTTCGGGCACTTGAAATAGTTGAGAAAAATGGTGGAACAGTAACAACTATCACTGTTGGTTCATCAGCCGATGATCCAACAATTAGAAAGGCTTTGGCAATTGGTGCTAATGATGCAGTTAGAGTTGATAGCGAAGCACTAGACGCAAGCTATGTTGCTAAACAAATAGCAGAATATGCAAAAGATAAAGAATTCGACATAATATTAACTGGAAAAGAAACAATTAATTACAATGGTGCCCAAGTTGGTGGTATGATTGCTGAAAATTTAAATCAACCTTTTATCTCATTAGCAACTAAACTTGAACTTGAAGGGAATACAGCTACACTAGAAAGGGATGTTCAAGGTGGTACTGAGGTTGTTGAAACACAAACACCATTTGTCTTAAGTGCATCTAAAGGAATGGCAGAACAAAGGATTCCCAACATGAGAGGTATTATGGCTGCAAGAACAAAACCTTTAAAAGTAATTCCTCCGGATGCGCAAGAAGAGTTTAGTAGCGTGGTAAAGTTTGAATTGCCTGATGCTAAAAGTGGTTGTAAATATATAGACCCAGAAAATATGAGTGAATTAGTTGATTTATTACACAACGAAGCTAAAGTTATTTAATTATGTCAGTATTAGTATTTATAGAATTCAAAAACAAAGTAAATAAGGCGGCTTTAGAAGCTGTTTCTTATGGAAGTAAAATAGGAAAAGTTTCTGTTGTTACTTATGGAGATATTAATCCAGCTGATTTAGAAATATTAGGTCAATATGGTGCAGAAAGAATTTTAATCCATAGAGGGTTAAGCACTAATAACGATCAGCAAATTACTAAGTTAATTGCTGCAGCAACTGAACAAGAAGGAGCTGACGTTGTTGTATTAGCTCAGGATCAGACTGGAAAATCTATTGGACCAAGAGTTGCTGCCAAATTATCTGCAGGTCATGTTTCAGGAGCAATTGACCTTCCTGACACTTCAAATGGATTTGTTGTCAAAACAAATGTCTATTCTGGTAAAGGGATACCTTCTCCTTGTGATTTCATTTCTTTTACAGCAATTCGACTATCACCTATTTCTGCATTGAAA